>DASXIL010000218.1:0-4587 GCA_036497985.1 Candidatus Angelobacter sp.
CCCTTCGCAAGCTCAGGGTCAGGGTCGGGACAGAGCGTTACAATCCACTCCGCCGCTTCCCGTGTCCCCCAGGCTGCCCGCCGATATTAGTTGATGGAAATTTGACTTCCAGTTTACCTGTAGAAGATTGCACAACCCCGGACAATTATCTATAAGATGCAACGTGAGCCAACCGATAGCGGTCGGGCTTTCCAAGTCGCAACCGAATCCCAATCGTAGGAGGGGGATGGCATGAAGCGCACACTCATTTGGTCCCTGTTGCTATTAGTCGGTCTCGTGAGCTTAAGTTCGGTTGGACAAGATAGCGCCTGGGAGGCATCCATTCAAGCCGGCCAGGAGGCAATGGCCAAGCGGCAATACTCTGAGGCAGAAAAGGCCTTTCGTGAGGCCCTATCCGCTGCGGAGAGGTTTGGCGAGAAAGACGCGCGGTTCTCGGGCACACTCCTCTTGCTGGCCCAAGCCTGCGATGCCCAGGACAAGAAGGAGGAAGCAGAAGCTCTGGCCGGGCGCGCCGCTGAAGCCATGGACAAGGCGCTCAAAGCCCACCACCCGAAGCAGATAGAGCAACAGTTGCAGCAAGCCGACGCTGCATCCGCCCTGTTCGAAAAAACCGGGGCAATCTTCGCTTCGCACCAAAAACACCTCGAGGCGGAGTCGCTATACAAGAAGGTTGTTCAAATTCGGGAAAATATAACCAGAGAGAATCCTGAGCCGAAGAACAATGAAGACTTCCTGCGTATCCTGGGTCAGACCCTTGCAGACTCCAGGGGCAAGTTGGCCGAGGCAAACGAAAAGCTAGGCAAGTTGTATTTCTCTGAAAATAAGCTCCCTGAGGCAACTGCGACGTTTGAAAAAGCACAGAAGATACGGGAGGCAAACCCCGCCTCTGACAAGCGTGTTTTGGCCCAGGCCATCACCAACGTTGCTACATGCTACGCGGCGCAAGCGAAATATGAACGGGCAGAACCGCTTTACCTGCGGGCCCTCACGCTGTTTGAACAAGCAAATTGGACGGAAAAACCGGAGACTCTCGAAACCATGCGACTTTATGCCCTGCTGCTGAAGAAAACCGGGCGCGATGCGGAAGCCAATGCCATGCTGGAGAAGGTCGCCGCGATTCGAAAGAAGCTTGGTCAAGCGCCGCGATGAATCAGTGTTGGGCTCGCGAGGTATCAGATCCGCTTTATCTGCTGTGCAATCCACTCCGCCGCTTCCTTTGTTCCCAGGCTCCCACCGATGTCTGATGTGGTCTTTTTCTGCTGCACTGCGGCGAGAACGGCTTTATTGATCCGCTCGGATTCTTTGGCAAAACCCAGATGGTCGAGCATCATAGCGGCCGTTGAGATCGCGCCGATGGGATTGGCGATGTTTTTGCCTGCAAATGGCGGCGCGGAGCCGTGCACCGGCTCAAACATTGAGGTCTTGCCGGGATGAATGTTGCCGCTGG
Organism: Candidatus Angelobacter sp.; assembly: GCA_036497985.1. Taxonomy (GTDB): domain Bacteria; phylum Acidobacteriota; class Terriglobia; order Terriglobales; family Acidobacteriaceae; genus Angelobacter. The sequence goes on from DASXIL010000218.1 coordinate 1,448, forward strand.
CGGCCATGCCCAGCCCGCCCTGCAGCGCGGCGGCCAGGTCGGTAATGATGTCGCCAAACATGTTGTTGGTGACGATCACGTCAAACTGCTTTGGATCGCGCGCCATGTGCATGCAGAGCGCATCCACGTACATGTGCTGCGTCTGAATCTCAGGGTACTCAGCGGCAACGATCTTGAAGACCCGCTGCCAGAGGCCGCCGGCAAAGGTCATGACGTTGGACTTGTCTGACATCAAAACTTTTTTGCGGCCCTGCTTGCGCGCCAGATTAAACGCATAACGGACCACGCGCTCCACGCCTTTGCGGGTATTGAAGTCTTCCTGCGTAGCGATCTCGTCGGCAGTGCCTTGCTTGAGCACGCCGCCGGCGTCCACATACGGGCCCTCAGTGTTCTCGCGAATTACCACAAAATCCACGTGCTCAGGCTTCACGCCCTTGAGCGGGCATAGAGCTTCATCCAGCAGCTTGACCGGACGCACGTTGGCATAGAGGTCCATCTTGAAGCGCATGCCCAGCAGGATTTCTTTGGCATGAATATTGGTCGGGACGCGCGGATCGCCCAGCGCGCCGACAAAGATCGCGTCAAAGTCGCGCGCCAGCATGGCGAAGCCGTCGACCGGAATGGTGGTGCCGTCTTTCAGATAACGGTCAGCTGACCAGTCAAAGGTGGTGAATTCAACGGCCGCGCCTGTGGCTTCCACGACTTTCAGGGCCGCGGGAATAACCTCTTTGCCAATGCCGTCGCCGGGGACGACCGCTACACGCTTTTTGGACATGGGAACATATTAACAAGCGGGGTTCTTGGCTGTTGGCTCTTGGTATTTGGCTAGCGCCAGAGAAACAATCCTTTTTCGCCATCAGCGCTATCCATTTGATTTGCTCAGAAGCGCAAGGATCAATATATATATATAAAGGAAGCGCGAGCCGTGGCCTGATTCTTTACTCGGGCGAATAGCTGCTGATGAGCATCCTTGCGGGTGCGATCATTATTGCGGTTGTTGTGATTAGATCGCGCGGACCCAACTCCGGCAATCACCAACAGCAGCACGGATGTGACCAACCATAAAAGGGCCACTCCAAAAACAAGCCTATTGAGCCGCGAAACGTGCCGCAGCTTTTCTCTTCTCATTATTTTTTTCATGTCTACTGGGTATAGATGCCCGTGCGGTCGAGTCCGTTACTGCTGCTGGGTGAAAAAGAGAAATTAACTTGTCTTTTTGTGACTGCAGAATTCTTTTTCTTCGCATAAAAATTACGAAAATAATACGCGCAGAAAAATTAGTGTTTTACACTTCTGCAGTCTGCTGTTCGCTTGCACCAGGGCTGAAGCCCGAGCTTCTAGTGCCCCTTAACGCGGCCCTGAAGGGCCTCTTCCACCAAACCCGACTACAGCATTCGAAAGAATATCTGCGAACAAATTGCAGCATTTCAGGGTCGAAACCTCAACAACTCTTTATGGTGTCACTATGATGTTCAGAGCGGCTGAGTGGCTGGTGCCAGACGTAGCTGTCACGGTGATGGTTGCAGGCCCGGGAGGAGTACCGTTGCTTGGATTCTGTTGCGGGCCGTTCCCTCCGCCGCAACTCACAAGGCAGAGCAGCAGTGCGACGCAGCCGAAAACTACAGAATAACGTCTGGCATTTTTACCGAGAGCGCCTGTGCGCACCATCAAAAATCCAAGCATGGTTGCGAGCGACCATGAAACAAAAGTCCAGGGACGCAGACCGGCAAATGGAACAGCAGCGGCCCCTGGGGCGGTGGTACTGATGGTGAGAGTGGTGGAAACCGGAGATCCGTTGAGAGTGACGCTGGCGGGAGAGAAAGTGCAGCTCGATGCTGCCGGCAATCCGCTGCAGGCAAAAGCTACGGGTGAATTCAATCCATTGGCCGGCGTGATGGTAACGGTAAATGTGGCGGTTTGGCCTGCTTTGATGGTTGCGCTGGCGGGCGAAGCGTCAATACTGAAATCCCCATTGGGATTGCCCACAACCACAGTTGTGGCCGCAGTGCTGGGAGCCAGGACTGCGTCACCAGGATATTCAGCGGTAATAGTGTATGAGCCCTGAAATTGCGGTGTAAACAATATGGGATTCGGCGAGTTCTGCGGCGCCATGGCCAGGAACGCGCCATTGACCCGATAAATGAACTTTGAGGGAGGATTGCTGACTCCGACGACTGTAGCGTTCAGCGAAAAGACTTGAGTGGGGGCGGGAAACAAGCTGGCCGTCAGGTGAACAGAGCTGGGTGTCCGCACCGCGGTAAGAGAGCGTATGTCCTCAACCAACGTGGCGGAGGTGGCAGGAGGAAATGATGCGTCTCCGCCATAGGTGGCCGTGATGTTATGAAGACCCACGGTGGGAAAGACAACCTGGCTAAGCGCGTCAACTGGCAGCCGCGCTGTTGTTCCCAGCAACGGAGAGGAGCCCAGGACATCTCCATCGGCCTTGAATACAACGCTGCCGCCCGGAGAACTGGTTGAGGCGGCGCTGGGCGTGACATTGGCAGTGAATACCACTGGATTCAATTGTCGAGCCGGATTGATTGATGTGGCCACTACGACATTGGGGACAGCTGCGGCCGGCGCGCCAGGATTCACCGCCACGGCAACCGATGAAAAGGATGCGCTCGGCGCAAAGAGAGTATTGGTGGAAGGATCAAGCACTCCGGTAAATGCGGCGTTCACGTTGTGCAAACCGGCGGCGAAGGTAAAGTCGAGTGCGGCATTGCCATAAATATCCACCGTGGCAGTTCCCAGTGTCGTGGAGCCTTCAGTGAACGTAACCGTGCCAACACCGTTTGGGCTTCCGGCATTCAGCGAGCTTACATTGGCGATCAGGGTGACGGGAGCGCTTGCTGTGCCGGTGGCGGCTGAAGCTGTGATTGCAGTCGTGCTGGAGGTTGCAACGCTTGCGGGTGCAACAACATTGTTCATGAAAAACGATACGGTTTTCGTGATGCCGTTCTGAAGCACAAGATCAGGAAAGCCATCACCATTCAGGTCAGCAACCGCGATAATGAAGTCCTGCGAGGGAGAAACAGTAATTGGGTCCCCGAATCCACCATGGCCATTTCCAGGGAAATATGCAATCCCTGTAGGCGTACGCGCCTGAACAAAGTCCGTGGTGCCATTGTGGTCGAAAT
>DASXIL010000219.1:0-4053 GCA_036497985.1 Candidatus Angelobacter sp.
GCGCATCCCATACGGAGCCCAACCCAACTGCCAAAGCTGAAGCCGGCCAGCAAGAGGGGCGTGCGCGGGAATTCCGTTGCAAGAAAATCTATGGCGGCTTGAACATCTCCTTGCTCCCCGCGGCCTTTATCGTGAACTCCCGCACTAACGCCGGCACCGCGAAAATTGAAACGCAAGACGGGAATGCCCAGCGCATCCAGCGATTTGGCCGCCTGATACACGACTTTGTTGTGCATTGTGCCGCCGAACAACGGGTGCGGATGGCAAATGACAGCAGCCAGGTGAGGAACGCGCGGATGGTTAGGAGTCCAAAGGATGGCCTCCAGGCGACCGACGCGGCCGTTCAAAAAAAGCGTCTGGGAATCGTGAGAATTCATGATGATCGTGAGCGCAAAATCAAGTGTAACTGAAAATGAATCATTCAATTTGGACTGATCGGTATTATATTCACGCGTAAATGATGAGAGTGGTTCCGTGTGCTGGCAACATGGTAGTTCTGGTCCCACTAGAGCAGGAGGGGGCGTACTAGAGCTAAAAAGTGGGAATTTCGGATTGCAGTCTATCGCTGCCGGTGATACGTTCGCCGTTGGTCGAAACTACAGGGGGGAATGATGGGCGATTTGTCTGACCGCCGCGAAGCGAGGCGGTTCGTGATGACCCTGCCGGTGCGCGTCCTGGCGCGAGACGCCAGTGGCCCGGAACTGAAGGCTCATACCAGAGATGTCAGCTATCGCGGCCTATATTTCCTGACGGATGCGCGATTCGAGGACGGCAGCGAAATCGATTTCATCTTGACGCTGCCCCAGCAAATGATCACCGCAGGCGACGTCAACATAAGATGCCACGGTCGTGTGGTACGCATCGAAACGGACGACAGTGGCAAAACAGGAATTGCTGCCAAAATCGAGAAGTACGAATTTGTGCCTATTCGCGCCTCCGCCGCGTAATCCTCCTCGCGCAATGCCTCCCTCAACGCAACTCGCTGGCCTTCTTTTTGCGTAGAATGGAGACAGACAGTTTTTCCTAGACGCTTCGGCGAGACTGGGGGGACAACCATGTACCACTACAATCCAAAACAAGCCCTGGAGGAATTGCAGGAAGACGCGCTGCTTCCGCACCCCGTAAAATTGCGCGACATGATTCTGCGAAACCAGCTTGGGCCGCAAGAAGCGCAACTGCTCAACTCCGAGTTCCAGGAATACCTGACGCGTTTTGGAGAGATCCAGAAGATTGCACGGAACATCCTGGAGCAGCTCTCCTCCGGCCAGCGTAAAAGCGCCTAAGCGCGTCCCGACGATGAGCCAAGCCCTGCCGCTGAATCGCAAACCACGTGTGCTTATACTATCCGCGTCGTCGGGCGCAGGACATGTTCGGGCCGCACAGGCATTGGAAAAAGCGTTCGTGGCACGCGGCGATTGCAGCGTGGAGCACATTGACGCACTTACCCATGTAAGCAAAGTATTTCAGCAACTCTACGATCAGGCCTACATCAAAATGGTGCGGCGCGCGCCCAGCCTTATGGGTTTGCTCTACGATCGCACCGACCAACCGTGGCGCCATCCTCGACGGCGCCTGGCGCTTGACCGTCTGAATACCCAGCCGATGATCCGCATGCTGAAAAGAGCTCAGCCGGACGTGTGCATTGCTACACATTTTTTACCGGCGGAGATTCTGGCGTGGCTGATTGCGAAAAACAAATTGCGGGCACGCCACGCAATTGTGGTCACCGATTACGATGTCCATGCCATGTGGCTGTGCCGCACCGTAGATCGCTACTATGTGGCGCTGCCAGAGTCGGCAGAATATCTGGCGCGTATCGGGGTGCCACCGGAGAAATTGAGCGTGACCGGTATTCCGGTAGATCCGGTATTCGCAGCGTCAGTGAATCAAGCTGAAGCGCGTAGGCGATTGCGCATGGACCTGACAGCACAGGTTGTGCTGATTGCAGCGGGCGGCTATGGGCTAGGGCCGGTCGAAGAGCTGGTGAAAAGCCTGCTGGCCCTGCAACGCCCGTGGCAGATTGTGGCCATCGCCGGCAAATCGGAGAAATTAAAGAAATGGCTGGAGCAGATTTCGCGCACCGCAGGAAAATTGCCAAGCGGAGGCGAGAGGCTCTTCACCGTTGGCTTTACGTCAGAAATGGATCAGTACATGGCGGCAGCAGATTTGTTGGTCGGAAAAGCCGGTGGGTTGACTACCTCGGAGGCACTGGCGCGAGCATTGCCCATGGCAATTGTCGAGCCAATCCCGGGCCAGGAATCGCGCAATGCGGACCATTTGCTGGAAGCGGGCGCAGCCGTTCGTTGCAACAATCTTCCCGCGGCGCCGTGGAAGATTGCTGGCCTGCTGGAATGCCCGGAAAGGCTGGCGGCGATGAAGAGCGCAGCGGCGAAAATGGCGCGGCCGGATGCGGCACGCGTCATCGTCGAAGACGCGCTGAGGCTGCTACACTAATCGGGTTGCAGGATCGAGGCGTTAGCCACAGGAGCACGAAGCACTGCACACCCAGCCACAACTATGAGACGCAACACGCTACTGATCGATGCGGATGACACACTCTGGGAAAATAATGTTTTCTTCGAAAAATTGATCGAGGATTTTATCAGCCTCGTCGAGCCGTGCGGCTACAGCCGCGCTTACATCCGACACATCCTGAATGAAACGGAACGCAAGAACATTCGCCAGTACGGCTACGGCGTGCGCAGCTTCGGACGCTCGCTGGAAGAAACGTATTTAAAACTGGCGGACCAGATGACCAAACGCGAAGTCCTGGCTCAGGTACACATGCGCGTGATGGAACTCGAGAAGACTCCGCCGAAAATCCTGGACGGCGTTCCAGAAACGCTGGCGTACCTGACGACGCGGCACAGGCTGATTTTATTCACCAAGGGCGAGCCAGCGGAGCAAGCCGCGAAAGTGGAACGCTCGGGCTTGCAGGGGTTTTTTGAAGCCATCGAAATTGTCTCGGAGAAGGACGCCAAGACGTATGGCTTGCTGGTGAACAAACACAAAATCGTGAAGACGCTGGGTTGGATGATTGGCAACAGCCCCCGCAGCGACATCAATCCGGCAATGCAGGCAGGACTGAATGCTGTGTACATCCCGCATGTAAACACGTGGCACCTCGAGCACGAGCCGGTGATGGCGGGAAACGGAAAATTGGTGATCGTGCCCGCGTTTCGGGAACTCCGAAACCATTTCTAACCACTTGTTCCGACCCTGCCAATTTGGAGATTGAAGATGGAACACAGCTTTTGGGGACGCATTCTATGGCAACCGTGATGGCACCTTTACGATACTGAGTAGGATATCGATAAATTGATTCGGGTGATTACGGAATGAGCAGCGAAACAGCATGGCCGCGAATCGCGGTGGTCGGAGCCGGCGCCGTCGGCAGTTATTTCGGAGGGATGCTCGCGCGCGCCGGCGCGCCCGTAGTGATGATAGGCCGGGCGGCGTTTGTAGATGCTGTGAGGAAATCCGGGCTAGTGCTCGACACCGTGTTATTCCGCGAAACGGTGCATCCGGACGTTGCCATCGACATTGCCGCGGCCAAGGATGCCGATATCGTGCTGTTCAGCGTAAAAACCACGGACACAGCCGCAGCCTCACAAGAATTGGTGAAGCACATTTCGCCGCGCGCTGTCGTTATTAGCCTTCAGAATGGCGTCAACAACGCAGAAGAGATCCGCAAAGCTTCAGGAATCGCCGCGCTACCCGCTGTCGTTTACGTCGCCGCAGCCATGACTGCTCCGGGACAGTTGAAGCATCTGGGCCGCGGCGACTTGGTCGTTGGTCCAAACAGCGAAAGAACAGAAATGATCGCAAATTTTTTTCCGCGCGCCCACGTGCCTTGCCGCATATCCGAGAATATTCAGGGCGAGCTCTGGACCAAGCTGGTTTGGAATTGCGCGCTGAACGCGGTCTCCGGCCTTGGGCGGGCGACATACGGCGAGATCATTGCCAGCGCCGATGCCAAGCGCGTAGTGGAAACGGTAGTTTATGAAGTGCTGGCGGTTGCGAAGGCCCAGGGGATTCACCCTCCGGGCTTAG
>DASXIL010000220.1:0-1988 GCA_036497985.1 Candidatus Angelobacter sp.
CAATCCCCTCCACGCGTACACCGCAAACAACGTAATCACCACCACCGCGCCGATGAAGCCCAACTCTTCGCAAATCACCGCGTAAATAAAATCCGTGTGTGCTTCCGGCAGATAAAACAGTTTCTGCTTGCTCTCCATCAGCCCAACGCCGGTAAATCCTCCGGAGCCCACCGCGATTAGCGATTGCAACAACTGAAATCCTGCGCCCTTGGGATCTGAATCCGGATTCAGAAATGCCATCACCCGCGCTTGCCGGTACGACACATGCGAAATCAGCAGAAACAGTGCCGGCATCGCCGCCGTCGCTCCTACTGCCAGCCATTTCCAGGACAGTCCGGCAACGAACAAAATCGCCGCCATGATCAATACAATGTCCACCGACGTGCCCAGGTCCGGTTGCGCCACAATCAAAGCCACGCAGGCCAGCACTGGCGCCACGCACGGCAAAATCGTATGCAGCAAATCTTGCTTGTTGAATTCCATGCTGGTGGCGCTTCGCCGCCGCATATCCAGAAACCATGCCAGATACAAAATCACTGCCAGCTTCGCCAACTCCGATGGCTGAATTCCTATCGGCCCCACCTTGATCCAACGATGCGTTGCGTGCGACTTGTCCAGAAAAAATGTTCCCACCAGCATCACCAGAACCAGGCACACCGACGTGTACACCACCGCCGGTTCTTTCAACCGGTGATAATCCAGCTTCATCAGCGCGAACATGCCGCCCAGCCCCGCCAGCAGCCACACCACTTGCCGCAGCACGAAAATGTACGAGTGCCCGTACTGCTGTTGCGCCGTGACCGCCGACGCGCTGAAAATCATCACCGCGCCCATCAGGCACAGGATCAATGTCACCGCAAACAGCCACCGGTCGGTTTCCGAACGTCTTGCCACGCTGCTTAGCCCTTCCCCGAAAACGTTTGCGAAGCTTTGCGCTCCAGGCCTCGCACCAATTCTTTAAACACTCGTCCACGCTGCTCGTAATTCACAAATTGATCGAAGCTCGCGCATGCCGGGGCCAGCAGCACAACATCTCCCGGCTGGGCCGCTTGTGCCGCAAGCTCCACCGCGCGCTCCATCGTTTCCGCGCGCTCCATCGCCACGCTGCCCGCAATTTGCGATTCAATCTTGTCGGCGGCCGCGCCAATCAGCAGCGCCAGAATCGCTTTCTCCCGCAGCGGCTTCTGCAACACCGTGTAATCGCTTCCTTTATCTTTTCCACCCAGGATGACCAGAATCCGTCCCGGAAACGCGTCCAGCGCCTTCAATGTTGCATCCACGTTCGTGGCCTTGGAATCGTTGTAGTAGCGCACGCCGTCAATTTCCGTCACAAATTCCAGCCGGTGCTCCACGCCCGCGAAACTCCGCACGCCTCGCGCGATACTCGCTACATCCGTGCCCGCCAGCCTTGCCACTGTCACCGCCGCCAGCACATTTTCCACATTGTGCGCGCCCGGCAGCGGAATCTCGCTGGCCTTCATCACCACGTCCTCTTTGCCGTGATGCATCACCACAATGTCGGCGCCGCGCAAACACGCTCCCTGCTTGACCGATTGTTTCCTGCTGAACCAGAAGAGCTGCGACTTCGTCGGCACGTGCTTTACCGTTGCTGCATCGTCCTGGTTCAACACCGCTGCGTCCAGTTCCGTCTGCTTCTCGAAGATTCGCGCCTTCGCTCCCGCATAAGCCTCCATCGTCTTGTGCCGGTCCAAATGGTCGGGCGTAAGATTCAGCAGCACCGCAATGTCTGGCCGAAATGTGTCCGTCAACTCCAGTTGAAAGCTGCTCAATTCCGCGACCGTTACCGTTCCTCCGTTCATCGCTTCTACACAAGAAATCAGTGGCGTCCCCACGTTCCCCGCCAGAATGGCGTCGACCCCCGCGTTCCGCAAAATGTGGTGCACAAGCGTGGTAGTCGTCGTCTTCCCGTTCGATCCGGTGATCCCGATCAGCTTCCCTTCCATGAACCGGTAGGCCAGCTCAATCTC
>DASXIL010000221.1:0-1960 GCA_036497985.1 Candidatus Angelobacter sp.
GCACGCGCCGCTGACCAAGAGGAGAGCGTTGTTGGCTGCGCTGCTTACATGGCTGCCTCTCCTGATTCTGTCCGCAATCGAGGGGAGGGCCTGGGGACATTCAGTGCCGGTCACATTCCTGCGCGATTTCGGCGCCTACACACGCTTCCTTCTCGCCGTCCCGCTGCTCGTGTTTGCAGAAAATGTACTTGGGCCTCGGATCGCGCAAGCTGCCGCACATTTCGTCGAATCCGGAGTTGTTGTTGAGAAGGATTATGGGAAATTCAACAAATTGATAGAACTCGGATTGCGAGCGCGTGATTCATTTCTGGCGGAAATTATTCTCGTGGTTCTGGCCTTTGTCTCCACCTATTTTGGATTCAGGTCTACCGCAGTTCACGGCATCACGTGGTATGGCGCGCGCACAGAAGCGGGCTTATCGCTGACGTTGGCGGGATGGTGGATGATCGTGTTTTGCACGCCGCTGTATCACTTTCTGGTCTATCGATGGTTGTGGAGATTGTTCCTCTGGTTCCAGTTCCTCGCTCGCTCCCGCAGTCTGGATTTACAGCTTTTTCCACCTCATCCCGATCAGGCAGGAGGGATTGCCTTCATTGGAGAATCGCAGCGCTTCTTTGGAATCATTCTTTTCGCAGTTTCAATCGCCTCTACTGGTGTGCTTGCGAACGACATTTTGTATGACAAGGTTCCGCTGGTCAACTTTGCACCGGCAATTGCAGCCTACGTCGTGATTTCCATCATCGTTGTTGTTGGTCCACTTGTTGTCTTTTCTGGGCTACTCCTCAAGACTAAGCGCGTGGGGCTGCGCCAATATGGAACGCTTGCAACGGCGTACACGGGTTCGTTCCACAAGAAATGGATAGAACACCAGAATCCCGAAAACGAGGCGCTGCTCGGCACAGGAGACATCCAGTCTCTTGCCGATCTCGGAAACAGCTACGCCTTTGTGGAAAAGATGACACCGCTGCCGCTCGACCCACGGGTGCTGATTCACCTGGTCGCTGCGACACTGCTTCCGATGTTGCCTCTGTTGCTCACCGTCATGCCGCTCAAGGACGTTCTGAAACTGCTGCTGAAGGTAGTGATGTAAGACGCGGAAGGAGCGATCCGCAGGAGTATCGATGTTCATTTTCGTGCAGCCGTTCTCTTCGCTGAACACCCGTCCCGATCAAAACTGAAAAAGCCCGTTGAAAACATGGGGTTTGTGCGCCGACAAAATGGCGACCGGCGTGCTTTGTGACCGCTAATGGAGGTTGCAACGTGTCCATTTTGCTGCAGAACCTGAAGCTTGCCTTCAGACAACTCAGGAGGAACCCCAGCTTTGCCTCGGTTGCGATTCTCATTATGGCTCTGGGAATCGGGGCGAACACCGCCATCTTCAGCGTCGTTCACGCAGTCTTGTTGGAGCCTTTGCCTTTCCGGGATGCTGATCGCCTTGTCCAGATATGGCACGTTCCCCCACAGACGAGCTTTCCGGGCATGACGCGCTTTGCGATTTCGGCCGCGAATTTTCTGGATTGGCAAAAGCAAAATCATGTCTTCGATCAGATGGCGCTCTATACCGGCGCCGGATTTGACATCACCGGCGAAGGCAAATCCGAGACGGTTGTTGCGGGTTCGGTGAGCGCGAATTTCTTCTCGGTTCTCGGCATTCAGCCGATTCAAGGGCGTGCGTTTCTGCCGGAGGAGGACCAACCAGGCAAGAATCACGAGGTGATTCTCAGCTACAGATTCTGGCAGTCCCACTATGTGTTGGATCCCCGTGTTGTTGGAAGAACGATCAATCTGGACGGGACTCCTTTTCTGATTGTCGGCGTAGCGGGCCCGAAGATGAACACGCCGGGTTTTGCACAGATTTGGGTCCCGATGGGTCTTACTGCAGCAGAGGCAGCGATTCGAGGCGAGCATCATTTTCTTTCCATTGCCCGCCTGAAACCGGGAGTCACGCTCTCTGAGGCGA
>DASXIL010000222.1:0-4126 GCA_036497985.1 Candidatus Angelobacter sp.
TGTTGCTGGCGGCCTGCTGCGATTCAGCACTCACACAGGCAGTCAAACCAGTTACATAACGTCAGCGAGAGCTTGCGAAACGGCTGCCGTAGCGGCAAAGAACCGGGTTTGGCCACTCACTTTTTTGTCGCTATCGAATTGTCCGTACTCGGTGGCGCGCTGGCAGAAACCACTGGTACTTGTGCCCAGGCCCATAGCGAAAAAGCAAGCGTGACCGTCGGGATCGGCAGCAGAGAGCGGCTCGTCAAGAACATAGGTGTAAAGATTGAGGGTCTGCGGGTTGTCCAGCTTGGCATATCGAACCTTCAACCTACTGACTAAGAGTTACCGCCATCGACATGTTGAAATTTGTTGGACTCCTGTTCTTCTAGTTGGCAGACATCTCTGTGGCAAAGTCTCCATGGTTGCCGGATGAGATCATACGGCTTGCAGTAATTGCAAAGTTTTGCATCTTATCGCACTACGGCTGATCCCATCATCTCCCACCTTGCAGATTCACTAACTTCATTTGCGATCTTGTGGCAGTTTTTGTGCCTCGGGTATTTCTTGTACCCAATCAATCGCAATCCATGGTCGGATTAAGGAAAAGAAATGTGGGTATTTTGATGCAAGTGATTGCATAGATGCTCAAGCGTGTTTCTATGTAGATGATTCTACTAGAGCATCTTTGGCAATCATCGTGCCTTAAGACGAACGGGATGTTCAATATACCTTTCGAAAAAACATTAAAGATAAGGGGAAATTTAGAAATGACATTCACACAGTTCGTTAAGAATCTACATCGTGAAGAATCCGGTCAGGACCTGCTTGAGTACGCTCTGGTTCTGGCTGCGGTCTTGACGGCAGTCGTGGCCGGCTCAACTACCGTGGCAAAATCCATCACCGACGCGCTGGTGGTGATCAACGGCCGCATTCAAGCCGCAGTCGCCTAAAGCTAAAGGCGCCGAGCAGCACCGGCTTGCGTGGCGCCATTTGCTTCAAACCCGCGGTGGACGGTCCTCAGAGTAGCGCCTTTTTAGGATTGGTGTCTCTACGGGACCGGCTATCGAGGCTCAAACAATGTTTCCGATTCGCAGGCCATACGCCTGCGGTTCAACTTTTTGCCGTTATGAATCTGGCTCAAATCATTCCGACTTTGGCTTCTGCGGTGGCGGTCACCGCGGCCATGACTGACGTCCGTGACCGCCGGATTCCAAACCGCCTCACGTATCCCGCCATGATTGCCGGCCTTGTGGTGCAAGCCGCCGCCCACGGTTGGCGCGGTCTGCTCCTGAGTCTGGCTGGCGGTCTTATCTTTGGCGGCCTTTTCCTGATCTTTCACCTGGTCCGCGCCATGGGCGCGGGCGACGTGAAGCTTGCGGCAGCGCTGGGCTGCATCATTGGACCCGCCGGTTCCTGGCAGGTGATGTTTGCCACCGCCGTAGCCGGAGGCGCGCTGGCCATAGTGGTAATGGTTTTCACCGGCCGTGTGCTGAAGACGCTGCGAAGCACTCTGTCTGTGGTTGGCTTTCATGCGCTGCACGGGCTGCGCACGCATCCGGTGGTCAATCTGGATAACCCTGCTGTGGTTCGCCTGCCTTATGGGCTGGCTTTTGCCGCGGGCACTCTTTACTGGACACTTTTTACGCAGATGTGGAGATAAACGTTTATGGGAACACGACGGCTCGGTTTTGCTTTGGCTGCTGCCCTGGCTATTTCAATCGCCATCACTTCAATCTTTTACGTTCGCGTTACGCGAGCCCAGGCTTCCTCCACGCCAGCCACGAGGCATGTGATTGCAGCCGCAGTCGCCGTGCAGCCCGGTGTTCCGCTCACCGCGGAAAACCTGACGGAGATCAACTGGCCGACGAATGTGCCGCTGGAAGGGTTGATCGAGAAGAAAGAAGATGCCATTGGCCGTGTGCCGATCTATGCCCTGGAGGCAAAAGAGCCGGTGCAGAAGCATGGCCTCGCGTCCAGCGGAAGCTTCGGCCTTTCCGCCAAGATTCCTGACGGCATGCGCGCTACTTCCGTGAAGACCAATGAGGTGATGAACATTGCCGGCTTCATCTTCCCCGGTTCGCATGTAGACGTGCTGGTAACGCTGCGCGGCGAAAACAACGCTTCCAGCGCCACCCACACCGTGCTGCAGAACGTCCAGGTGCTGGCGACGGGAACCAAGACCGATCCCGATCCCAATGGCAAGCCGGAAAATGTGAGCGTGGTTACCCTGCTGGTCACGCCGGAGGAGTCAGAGAAACTGGCGCTGGCGCAAAGCCAGGCAACACAAAACCAGGGCACCATTCATTTCGTTCTGCGAAATGGCGGCGATGCCGCTCGTCCGAATACGGCTCCCGTGGACATGGCCGAGCTGGCAGGAATACCAAAGAATGTACCGCAGCCGCATGTACACACCATGCACGCACCCGCGCCAAAGGCCCCTGAACCTTACACGGTGGAAACGGTTTCCGGCGGCAAGATCACGGTTGCCAAATTTCCGGCAAACGATTGAACAGGTTCCTGGCGGTTAAAACAGGAGGAGGCATTCTGAAACTCGACGGAACAAAACGGTTATTATTCACGCTTGGCGGAATCATTATTCTGTCTTTCGGTCTTTGCAAGGTTGTGATGGCCCAGGGCGCTGTTCCTCCCAGCACCCAACAGACTGCCACTGCCGAGAAACAGTCCGCGGCTCCTGCACAACAAGCGGCGACCGCTGACAACTTCGCCGGCAATCAGGTCTTGCACATTCTGGTTGGCCACTCGGTTGTTATCCGAACTGATGCCCGCTTGCGGCGTGTGCTGGTCGGCAACCCCGCAGTCGTTACCACCGCTACCACAGCCGCCAATGAATTGGTTGTTACCGCAATTGCATCCGGCAGCAGCAGCGTGGTGCTCTGGCAGGAAGACAACAAATCGCGCATTCTCGAGGTCTTTGGGGACCTGGATGTCACTCTGTTGCGCGAAGCGGTAGCCCGTGGTTTTCCAGATCAACAGATTCAGGTGGAATCAGAGGAGAACAGGATCGTCCTGACCGGAACGGCAACAGCGGCCCCTGTAGCCGACCAGATTGTCAAAATGGCTGCGCCTTTTTCCAAAGAGGTGGTGAACTCGATTCGCATTGCGCTGCCCGGACGGCAAAAGCAGATTCTGCTGAAAGTCCGCTTTGCCCAGGTGGACCGATCAAAAGTTACGGCGTTTGGCGTAAACCTATTCAGCACTCCCGGCGCCAAGTTTTTTGGCAGCGGTACTACGCAGCAATTCGCACCACCGCAATTGGTGAATAACTCCAACTCAGGTAGTAGCGGTGGCAGCGGGACTGGTGTACCCAATAGTACGATCGGCTTGAGCGATCTGCTCAACCTCTTTATATTCCGCTCCGATATCGATCTGGGCGCAACCATCAAAGACCTTGAGCAAAGAAATATTCTGCAGATTCTGGCGGAGCCTAACCTGCTGGCCGCCAATGGTGAGTCGGCTAGGTTCCTGGCCGGCGGCGAACTACCTTACCCGGTGGTTTCCGGCGTGGCCGGCGCCAATACCGTATCCGTGCAATTCAAGCCGTTCGGCGTCAAGCTGGAGTTCACGGGGGTCATTCAGGATGACAACTCGATCCGGTTGAAAGTTTTCCCGGAGGTCAGCTCGCTTGATTTCAGCAATGCGGTAACCATCAACGGCTTTGTACTGCCTGCGATTGCGACCCGCCATGCTGAAACCGTCGTGGATCTGCGCAACGGGCAGAGCTTCGGCATCGCGGGATTACTGGACCAGCGGACCATTTCCCAGTATTCCAAGGTGCCGGGCATCGGTGATATTCCGATATTGGGCCTTCTGTTTCACTCCAAGTCCGTGACCAAGACCAATTCCGAGCTGGTGGTGATAGTGACTCCTTCGATCGTCGATCCGGCTTCAGAGCCGGAGGAACCTCTGCATCTTCCCAAGGAGCCTACGGTGCCCCTCAATCCCAAACATTTCGATTCCAAGATTCCATCAGGTGGTAACAGGTAATGGCTACACCAGTAAACCTATCTTCAGCAGCGAATACATCAACTCTTGCTGTAAGCACGGTAGGACTTGATGCAATGTCCTATCGCGCTCTGGCCAACTTTATGCTCGCGGTGCCGGGAGCGGCGATGGCAGCGAGCGT
>DASXIL010000223.1:0-4659 GCA_036497985.1 Candidatus Angelobacter sp.
AGGTTTTGGACCGCGTCCAGCGGAGCGCGGATTGCCCACGGATGCCGGCCTGAACCGATTTGTATGGGACATGCGCTATGAAGGCGCCACAAAAGTGCCGCATTCGCCGCTATGGGCTGGTGGCACGGACGGGCCGGAGGCCGTTCCCGGCAAATATCAGGTACGCCTGACGGTGAATGGCAAGCAATACACAGCCCCGTTGGAGATCGTCGCCGACCCCCGGCTGAAGGTGACGCAGCAGGACCTGGAAAAGCAATTAGATCTGCTCATGAAGATCCGCGAGCGAGTTACCCAGGCGCATGAAACGGTAAACCAGATTCGCGATGTCCGCGCCCAGATCACTGAGTTGAACAAGCGTCTGGAAAAACAGCCGCAGGCAAAAGCCGTGGCCGACGCAGGAAAGCAACTGGACAAGAAAATGACCGAAGTGGAAGAAGTGCTGATTCAGACCAAAGCCAAAAGCGGGCAGGACGTGCTGAACTATCCAATCCGGCTGAACAATTATCTAGTGGCGCTGGGAGGTGTGGTGGAAAGCGCGGATTCGGCGCCGACGCAAGTTTCCTATGAAGTCTTTGACATGCTCAGCAAACAACTAGATGAGCAATTGGCAAAATGGAAGCAGATTCTGAGCACAGACGTACCGGCTTATAACGAAGTCGTAAAAAAGCAGGAGGTTCCAGCGATCATCCTGGCCAAGCCGGGAGACCGCTAAATTAGCTCTTAATAAGGCCCAAAAACCGCATAAATAATGGTACTTAGGGGGCGCTTAGGGCATGTTCCATTTTGGGACATTTTCGGAATTACCAAAGTGTCCGCCACCATACCCAATTTCCATTGACCCCGGATGCGGGTAGGGTTAGAGTTTTGCGTGTAACACCGAGAGCAAACGAATGTCTAATACCATGTTCGCAATTTGGATTGGGTTATCAGCAGCCATTCTCCTGCTGTTTCTCTATGCAGCGTTTTTAAACCTGCGGCGGAGACAGTCAACAGGGCCGGAACTGGCTGACTTGATGAATTCGTTCCTGCCAGTGAATGTGGAAGTACTCTCAGAAGTCACCGATCCGGCACAGCAGCGGTATTTGCAAGAGACTTTTGGCCGCGATGAACTGCTCAGGATCTACCGGGACCAAGTCAGCCTGACCATTGAATGTTTGCGCCGCATGTCACACAATGCCGCGTTGCTGCAACAGGTGGGCTATGCGCAATTGCATGGCGGCAACCAACTCGTTGCCTCGCTGGCGCAGGAGATGGTGGACGCCGGCGTCCATGTCCGGCTCTATACCTTTATGGCATTGATTGTTCTGCAGGTTCGGACCGCGCTGCAATGGCTGCCCCTATTTTCAGCCGCTAACAGCAGTGACGTTCGCAATATTGTTGCCTCAAGCCTGCTGCCGGCCTATGCCCTGCTCAAAGACAAAGCCGACCATCTTACCTGCCTGAAATTCTCCAGCCTGAATGAATCGCTGGCACAGAGCCTGTAAAAACCTCATATTTACGGACATTTGCCTGGGAACGATCAGCTTTTGCCTTGGGACATAAAGTCCTTCAGCGAGTCTTCCCATTTCCTGGCCTCACGCAAAGCTTCGACTGAAAGAGGCCCTGGGGGAACTACGGGTTGGGCTTTGGGCACGGTCCAGAAGCAGTAAAGCCAAATGATACAGGCGATATCATAGGCAACTTCAGACACTTGGTTAATTAATACAGTCGCACTTGGTGTATGCGACCAAATTCCAAGAGATGCTAAAGAAGTGGAGACGTCCAAGCCCAAGCCAAATGCAATGGCAAACTCTAGTTTGCTCCACCGTCGTCCCATGATCAGCATTAGTCCGACAAAGAACACGAGAATCGCCGCGCGAACAAAGCTGTAAACGTAGATTGTCGTAACAAGCAGCCTGAAATGTCCGCTTATCAGTGCGAGCACAGTCGAGAGCAAAGTGGTGAGAAAAGCTGCAAACAGAAATATGTAGCGATAGAGGCGAATCTTATAAAATCCCGGAAAAAGGCGCTTGACGAATAGTTCGTATGTCGCCGCAAAGGCAAAGCAGGTGTAGAGGATATCGGAGATCCAATAGACATAGCGATAAGTCTGTGGCGGGCTCGCGAACCACACGAGCCGTACGATCCCGACCACCTCGGTCGCGATAAGATAGGAAAAAAAAAGAGGAAACTCTGAAACCAAACGGCGGAACAAGAGAATGAACAGAAGGATTGCCACGATTGGCAATGCCGCCCAGCCCAGCAAATCCCACGTCCAGCCGCTCAAATTCATGCCGCAGCTAGCCTAAACCAGCATCGCTGTGACCGCAAACCAAATTTGTCGCATTCCCAAAGGCCTGAGAAAGCCGTTCTCGGCTTAAACAATTGTCGAGAGAGTAGCCGGAGGAATCGGAACTCCCGGGCCCGCGAACGGGTTGTTTTGTAACACTCCTGCACCTGCCAAGATCAACGTGAGAACGAACAAACGCATTGCGATCTTCATGATTAATTTCCTCCAATATTTATCTTCTTCAGAATTTGTGCCCCGAAAGTTGCGAATAGACTACATGAAAATCCGAAACGCGCTACAACAATTAAGAACACATGCTGTTTTTCCGAACTCATCGCAATTAATATGGAACCTTGCAATGAATTTCATATCATTGAGTTCATCGTAAATTAAAACCACAAATAATTTAAATTCAGCAACTTAGATGAAATCTCTATGCAGTTTCGTGAGCCTGCGGCTGGCGTTCCGCATCGATGTTGGCGAACCAAGCTACTGTTCCATTTCGAAGCATTTATTAAGAAAATTACATCTTTATAGAATATCTGAAAGGCAATCACCTCCTACTCTTGGGGTCGCTTCGTCACTCCATCACTCCCCCGACGAAGCCGGCAAGCCGCGGCTATTTGTTAGCTTTCACTTTCCAATTGCGGGTGCTTGCGATGAAAGTCCGTAGCATCCTGGTAAGCCTTGGCCAGCGCCAGCATTTTGGCTTCGCCGTAAAGCTGGCCAAGGAATGTCAGGCTCAATGGAGTGCCCGGACCGCCACCTTCCACTTCCCCGTTTTCACGAACACGCGCTTTCGGCGCGTCGTCACCACGAAAGCCGTTAGGCAGAATGACTGCCGGATGGCCCGTTAGATTTGTGATCAGCAGTTGCGTGCTGAACGTGGGCGCGACGATGACATCCACCTGATCAAAAACTTTTGCCGCCAGCTCCATCGCCGTGCTGCGGGCGCGGTTGGCCTGGATGTATTCCACCGCAGGAATGAAGCGAGCAGCGCGAAAAGTGTTCGGCCAGTCATCTTTCGTCTGTTGCGTCAGCAGCTTGTCCCGGCCGCTGCGCGTCAACTCGTCAAAAGCCGCCGCGGCTTCCGCCAGCAAAATACTGCGCATGGCCCCGTAAGGATATTTGGGGAACTCAACGGGAATTAGGTTCACGCCCATGGCGCGAAGCTTGGCCAGCGCGGCTTCGTCGAATTTACGGTCATACTGGCGGCGCGCCATGGCTTCAGCCCGATTGGTCTTTTCTTCCGCCTGTTTTTTCTTTTCATCTTCACTAAGTTCTTTTTCTTCTTTTGCCGGTGAGGTTTGTTGCGGCAGTGGTTGCTGTTCGAAGTCGGATTTCAAATAGCCCACGCGCAGCTTGCGCCAGTCGAGCGTTGCGTCCCAGTTGAACGCTGCATTGTGAACAGTGCGGTCATGGCCGTCAGGCCCGTGGATCGCGCTGAGCACAATCGCCGTATCTTCCACTGCGCGGCAGAGCGGGCCAAGTTTGTCCATAGTCCAGGAAAGGGCCATAGCGCCGGTGCGCGGAACTAATCCAAATGTCGGACGTAAGCCCGTTATTCCGCAACGGGTTGATGGAGAGGAAATCGATCCGAGCGTTTCTGAACCGATAGCAAACGCCACGCAGCCTGCGGCAGTGGCCGAAGCCGACCCAGCCGACGATCCGCTCGATCCTTGTTTGGTGTTCCAGGGATTGCGCGTCATCCCGCCGAACCATTTGTCTCCCTGCGCAAGCGCACCCAGAGTGAGTTTGGCCACAAGAACTGCGCCGGCGGCGTCCAGACGCTTGACCACGGTTGCGTCTTCATCAATTTTCTGATCTTCAAAGCCGCCCGCCCCCCAGGTGGTGCGATATGCCTTGACTGCCAGGAGATCTTTGGCGCCCCACGGCAATCCATGCAGTGGGCCGCGATACTTCCCTGCCCCAATTTCGCGGTCGGCGTCTTTGGCCTGCGCCAGCGCTCGCTCTTCTGTCAGCGTGATCACGAATTTGAGCAGTGGATCATAACGCTTCAGGCGCGCGATATACATTTCCGTCAAAGCGGAGGAAGAAACCTTCTTCGTGCGCACCAGCTCCGCCAATTGGCGCACAGAATAAAACGCCACGTCCTCAAGGTTTTTCGGCGTGGCCCCCGCAACAGCGGGCGCGGCGGAAATCTTAATAGGACGCCGCGCGGTCTCAAACTTCATGCCGGGCAACACGGGATCAAAGATCACCGCCGGAGCAACTTCATTCTTGATGTGCAGCGCATAGATGGCGTCAAAGCCCTCGGTATAACTGTTGAGGTCTTCCAACATCATGTCCTTGTATTCATCGGCAATATGGACATCGGCGACGGCGGCAGCATTGTCAATCATCTCTCGCGTGACTTTGCCTTTTTCGTC
>DASXIL010000224.1:0-4584 GCA_036497985.1 Candidatus Angelobacter sp.
GCGATCCCACGGGCCAGACGGTACGTATTGGCAACCTGCCGTTTCAGGTAGTCGGCGTGCTGCAGGCGAAAGGGCAGTCAGGAATGGGGCAGGACCAGGATGACGGCGTCTTTGTGCCTATCACCACGCTGCAAAAGAAGATTACCGGCCAGGATTGGCTGCAATACATCATGGCTTCGGCTACGTCGCAGTCAGCCAGTTATGCGGCGCAAGGGCAGATCACTTCACTGTTGCGCGACCGCCATCGCATACGCGCGGGGCAGGATGACGACTTCAGCGTGCGCAACCTGGCAGACGTGGCGCAACTGGCAGACGAGTCTTCCAAGGTGATGACGCTTCTGCTGGCTTCGATTGCCGGCGTGTCGCTGATCGTGGGCGGAATTGGGATCATGAACATCATGTTGGTTTCCGTGACAGAGCGTACACGGGAGATCGGCATCCGCATAGCGATTGGAGCAACGGAGTCTGACGTGCTTCGGCAGTTCCTAAGCGAGTCAGTGGTGCTCAGCATGGCTGGAGGGATTCTGGGCATCCTGTTTGGCGTGGCATCTTCTATGGCCATCACCAGGGTCCTGGGCTGGAGCATCTTGATTTCACCTGTGGCGGTGGGAGCGGCTGTGGTGTTCTCAACGGCAGTGGGAATCTTCTTTGGATTTTATCCGGCGCGGAAAGCGGCGATGCTGGACCCAATAGAAGCTTTACGGTTTGAGTAGGACGACCCCCCTTACTCAATAACGAGGTGGCCCGAGTTTGCACAAAGCCCGGGCCATTTTGTTTTTGCCTGATGAAGCCATGCATCGAGCCGCACGGACTTAAGGCCTTGGCGCACAACCGGCAGCGCTTATGAGACTTTACTCAAATCTGTCTCGATTCGAATGGTCGCAGGCAGATCGAGTTTCTGGGCGAGACTGGTTAAGACGGATTCCAGTTCGCGCATGGTGTCGAAATCCAGGTCCGCAGGGGCGGTAGCGGCTTCAATGGCGGCCGCCGGGTCTTCAATCAACAGGCAGGCATTTGCCGGCGACTTGCTGATCCACAGGGCCAATTGGTCGCCGCACTGCCTGAGCGCGTGTAGTAGCTGCTCGGATTCACTCATGGGGGGAATATGTGCCAAGGAGCACCTCTCAAGCGATCTTGGATGCTTAGACTCGGCGAACCGGCTACAGAGAACAGAAAAATTTATCGCCCTCTCACAGAAAGTTGCCGGCCTTACAAAACCCAACACTTCATCACAGGGCTTAGAAAATCGTTACAAGGCTTTCAAAACACCGGCGGGCAATCAGGGTTTCTACAGGCAGGACGAAATAAGCTAAGACCCTGAAGCAAACGTGAGAAAAAGAAGTCGGGCCTGGCGAAAATCGGAGGAGATTATATGAATCGTTTACGACTGATGTTAGTAGGAGCGGCACTAATTACCGGCGGTTCGGCTTTGGCATCGGCTCAGGTTGTTCAACAGAATGTGGCGTTTCGCGACCATGACAGAGATCGCGACCGAGATCGAGACAGGGACCATGATCGCGACCGAGATCGCGGCTACAACAACTACCGGGTCTATCGGGACCACGACGGCGACCGCGATGACCGCCGCTACGTAGTCCGGGACGGGCGATATGATCGCGGTTACAACGGCTACTACAACCGGCGCTGGGACGGTCGGCGCTGGGTGTACTGGAACGGCCGTAACTGGGTTTACTAATCGGCTTTTCTAAAGAATGACGTTAGCTCTTTCTGAGAGCCAAAGGCGGAACGTGCAGGACAGGCGTTCCGCCTTTTTGTTTTTGCCAGCGAAATATCAAAAGGAAAGGGCGGAATTTTCTGCCGCCCTTGGTGTCACCTTTGTGGATTCTCTACTGATGGCGGATATCGCCGGCCGCAACCAGTCCCCCATCAACTTCAATAAAGAGCGCACGGTTGCCATTGACTAAATACACGATCATGCTCTGTGGACCCAATGGCGTTTGCAAGGACATTGCATTGCGACCGTTGGAGTTGGCAATAAAAGTCCCCGTCATCGACTGCCCAAAAGTGATGCCACCGCTGTTGTTGATGTCGATAATGCCGCTGAGCTTGCTTACTCCGTCGGCGGTAAATTCCGCAATTGCATCCAGCTCTGTGCCGCCGCTGCCGGCAGCGTCGAAATTCATCCCATAGGTCCCCTGGAAAGAGGCGGCGGTGAAAGGCGTGGTCTGTTGCTGGAGCGCGGTACCCGACGTGAGAAAGCGGCTATCGAGTTCAAGCACAAGCACTCCGCCGCTGGAAGGATAGATGGCAAATGAAAATATGCCGGCAGCGGTATTCAGGGTTAGCGTCCCGCGTCCGTTGGCTGCCATTGCGTATGTGCCGGTGAGCGGCACACTTGTGGAGATAGAGCCTCCGTCATTGAAGTCCTCAATGCCGCTGGTGACGTTGCCGGCTCCGTCCGACGTGATGACGCCGCCGGCCGCAAACGGGTTAAGGTTCAGCAAATCCGCTCCCGCCACTGTGAAAGCGAAAGGTCCGGAGACGGAGGCGTTGGTGAATGGGCCGGCCTGGCGAAAAGCTTCGCCACCGAGTGCGGGCAAGGCGTTTATTCCAACAATTTTCAGATGATTGGCATCAACCACATAGTAGGCAAAAGTCAGCGTGCCGCGAGAGGTGTTCAGCGTGGCCGTGCCGCGACCGGTGGAAGTCACAGGGATCGATCCCGTCATTGGATCGTTGGTTACAACCAGGCCGTTGTCATTGGAGTCATCCAAACCGGAGGTGAGCGCGCCTGTAGCATCCGAGGTAAAAACACCGCCCACGGCCAGCGGAACTCCCCCGGTATCGATTCCTGACAAGGTGAAAGCGAAGAGACCAGCCAGCGCGGCGTTGGAAAAAGCAGAAGTTGTCTGCTGGTCAATTGTGCCGCTGCCGGTTGCGCGGTTATCAAAGCGTGTCACCAGCGCGTGACCGCCGGCCACGATCACAAAATCCAGAGTCGAATTGCCGGCAGGTGAATTGAGCGTGGCGGTGCCTCTACCGTCCGCCCGCACCAGATAGGTCCCGTTAACGGCGGCATTGGGACTCACGGCCGTCCCGCTGTTGATGTCCTCAGTTCCCGATGTAATATGACCTGCGCCATCGGCAACGAAGCTGCCCGCTACCGCCAGAAAGCCTCCCGCGTCAGAGCCGGTGTAAGAAAACGCAAAAGGGCCGTTCAGGTTTCCATTTGTAAATGAACCCTGGGGAGGGGGAAAGCTAACGCTGCTGCTGCCTCCGCATCCTGCAATGGTAATAAGAGTGATGGCTGCTGCAAGAGACACTAAGAAATGCTTTTTTGCCGGGAACATGTTTTACCTCGCGCTTATCTGAAGAAGTATGACATCAGAAACCAGGAACCGAGCTTGGCTTTGTTGATTCAGGTCTAAAGACCGACGAAAACCTTCAACACTGGAACGCCTCATTTGTTGCGATATCAGGTAATTCAAGGATGCGCGGACGTGCTACGTCTCCTGGCCGAATCGCCTATCTCTTCACGTAAGCTTCCTGCACCTCGACACTGCGCATAGGAGCCTCTATTGGCGCAAAATCATTGTTTTTGGAGAACGTCGAAAGGTGAGATGCTCGCGCTGGCCAGTTCGACTATTGGCACCAGAGTAAAGTTTTGTTAAAGGAGCAGATCACTTTATAATAAGGACAGTTGACCTCATAATTCTTCTGGAGCTTTCCATCCATGATTAAGTTTTTGCAAAGCGGCAACAAAGCCGCCAAATATCTTCTCGCCGGATTTCTCTTGCTCATTGCCGCCAGCATGGTGACCTATCTCATCCCCGGATTCATGGGCGATACCGCAGTGACTGAAACCGGAGTGATAGCGTCCGTGGGCGGCCATGAGATCCACCGTGAGGAAGTAGCGCGGGTGGTGCAGGCACAGGCGCGCGGGAACCAGATCCCTGATTTTTACCTGCCCATCATGCGGCAGCAGGCGGTCAGGCAGCTGATCCAGCAGGCTGAACTCCAGTATGAGAGCGAGCGCATGGGGCTGAAAGTTTCAGACCAGGAGTTTCGCGATGAGTTGCAGTACCCTCCTTACAAGCAGGCTTTCTTTCCTGGCGGCAAGTGGGTTGGCGCGGACAAATACAAGGAGATACTGACCCAAGGCGGCACCACGGTAGAAAACTTTGAGCGCGACCTAAGGATTGAACTGCTGCAACGAAAGCTGGTGAACGTGATTGGCGCCAGCGCCACGGCAAGCGACTCTGAAGTGGAGCAGGCCTTTAAAGACCAGAACACCAAAGTGAAATTTCAGTACGCCATTCTTAAGATGGACGACGTTTCCAAATCCATCAAGCCGACCGATACGGAGTTGAAGGCCTTTTATGACGCGAACAAGCCGCGCTACACCAACTCGATCCCGGAGAAACGGCAGATCAAGTATTTTGTGCTGAGCGACAAGAATTTTGCCGACAAGGTAACGATAGATCCGGCTGAGGTACAGCGCGCTTACAGCGCAAACCAGAATGCTTATCGCATTCCGGAGCGAGTGAAAGTTCGCCACATCCTTATTGAAACTCCCAAGCCAGGACCGGACGGCAAAGTGGACCAGAAAGGCGTGGATGATGC
>DASXIL010000225.1:0-3766 GCA_036497985.1 Candidatus Angelobacter sp.
CGGCGTTGACCAGGCGGATGTTCGGCTGCTGCGTAATCGACATGGAAATGGTCTCCTGAAGTAAACTTCACCATAACAGAAGTGGGCGAACGCGGAAAGCGCAATGGGCGCTTCGGCCATCGCGCGTGCCATGAATTTTCCAGTCATTTATAATTCTGGCTCTTTGAGGGGATTCATTCATGGATACAGGCATTGTTGACGTACACGCACGTGAGATTCTGGATTCGCGCGGAAACCCAACTGTTGAAGCCGAGGTCACTCTGGGTGACGGATCGATTGGCCGCGCGGCAGTTCCCAGTGGCGCTTCCACCGGCGAACATGAGGCGGTGGAGCTTCGCGATGGTGACCAGCATCGCTACCTGGGTAAAGGTGTTCAAACCGCCGTGGAGAACGTGAACTCGAAAATTGCGGACTCTCTGCAAGGCCTTGACGCCTCGGACCAGCGCCGCATTGACGACACAATGATCGAACTGGATGGCACTCCCAACAAAGCAAAGCTGGGAGCAAATTCAATTCTCGCGGTGTCCATGGCCTGTGCCCGCGCCAGCGCAAATGCCATGAAGACGCCACTCTACCGCTATCTGGGCGGTGTGAGCGCCAGCGTTTTGCCCGTTCCCATGATGAACATACTCAATGGCGGCGCGCATGCCGATAGCAACGTTGATTTCCAGGAATTCATGGCCATGCCCGTAGGCGCGGAGACTTTTTCTGAAGCGCTGCAATGGGGCGCTGAAATTTTTCACACGCTCAAGTCCGTCCTGAAAAAGCGCGGCTATAACACAGCCGTGGGCGACGAAGGCGGCTTTGCTCCGTCGCTCAAGGCGAATGTTGAAGCCATTGAGTTGATTTTGGAAGCCATGCAGCAAGCGGGTTTCCGCGCAGGTATTGATGTTTCGATTGCGCTGGATCCCGCGGCCAGCGAATTCTTTGATAAAACCAGCGGCAAATACGTATTCAAGAAATCGGATAAATCGGTTAAGTCGTCGGAAGAGATGGTGGCTTTCTGGGCTGACTGGGCGCGGCAATATCCAATTGTTTCCATTGAGGATGGTCTTGCCGAGGATGACTGGAAAGGCTGGCGGCTGATGACCGACGAACTGGGCGACAAAATCCAGCTTGTAGGCGACGATCTTTTTGTCACCAACACAGAGCGTCTCAGCCGCGGCATTGACGAAGGCATTGCCAATTCAATTCTCATCAAGGTCAACCAGATTGGCAGCGTGAGTGAAACCCTGGACGCAATTGACATGGCGCGGCGGAACGCATACACGGCAGTTATTTCGCATCGCTCCGGTGAGACTGAAGATACGTTTATTGCCGATCTTGCGGTGGCCACAGGCGCCGGGCAGATCAAGACCGGATCGGCATCGCGCACTGATCGCATCGCAAAATACAACCAGCTCCTGCGCATTGAAGAAGAGTTGGGTGAAGGCGCACGTTTTCTTGGGCTGGAAGCGCTCAACTATGATGCAGAAGTTGGCAAGGCAGGCGCTTGAGGAAGTTGCTCAGCGGCGCCCACGCGCTTGCCGGCGCATTATTTGCATTACCTGGCTGGTGGCGTGATCGTGGAATAGCGGTTTCCGCTGCAGAAATGGAAAACACTTTTGGTCGATTGGCGTGGACAGGAGCGGGTTCTTCTATCATCCGCGAAATCTGGCCGTGAAGCCTGAGAAGTCTGCAACTTTCTGAGACAAATAGAAGAACTCTGCATGCCGGTCCTTCAGGCTAGCTGTTGAAAATCTCTTCCTCCGGCGAGGGTATAATCTAATTTCCAGCATGAGTTATCAAGTTCTAGCGCGCAAGTACCGGCCGCAACGTTTTTCTGAGGTGATTGGGCAGGAACACGTAACCCGTACCCTAAAAAATGCGATCGAGCAGCAGCGCATTGCGCACGGATATATCTTCAGCGGCCATCGTGGCATCGGCAAGACGACTATCGCGCGCATTCTCGCCATGGCGCTGAATTGCCGCGCCACCGACCAGCCAAATCCAGAGCCCTGCGGCGTATGCGAGTCATGCATAGAAGTGCGAGCCGGAAGCTCAGTGGATGTGATCGAGATTGATGCGGCGACGAACCGCGGCATTGACGAAATCCGAGAGCTGCGTGATGCAGCGAGGTATCGTCCGGCGCGTGATCGCTTTAAGATTTACATTTTGGATGAAGCGCACCAGATTACCGATGCTGCGTTTAATGCGCTGCTCAAGACTTTGGAAGAGCCTCCGCCGCACATTATTTTCATGATGGCTACGACACAGGCCGAGGACATTCCTCAAACGATCCGTTCGCGCTGCCAGCATTTTAGTTTTCATGCGGTGAAGTTTGATGAGATCGTGAGCCAGTTGGGGACGATTGCCGCTAAAGAGAATATTCAGACAGACGATGAAGCCCTGGCCGTGCTGGCTGAGGCCGGCGATGGCTCCATGCGCGATGCGCTTTCCATCATGGACCAGGCCATTGCGTGCTGCGGCACCAAGCTCAGTGGCGAACTTGTACACGGACTGGTTGGAAATGTGGGCTCCGAGGTTTTTGAAGATTTGATGGGGACGGTGGCGCACGGTTCCAGTGAAGAAGCTCTGCGCACGCTCGATCGGCTCATGACTGAAGGCCACAACCCAGCGCACTTTGCGCGGCAGCTTGTGCGATTCCTGCGCAATGCGGTGGTAGCCAAGGTCGCGGGTGACGATTCGTCGCTACTGCAGATCTCATCCGACGAGCGGGCACGCGTGGGACGCGTGGCCAGCCAGTTTTCCGAGGAAGAGCTGGCACGGTTTCTCCAGATCATGCTTCGCACATTTGATGAGCTGGGATACCGGCAGGAGCAAAGATTTCATCTTGAGCTGGGTGTGCTGAAGCTGGTGCATGCGCAACGCATCCTTCCGCTGGAGCAGATACTAAGCCAGGTCGGCGCAGAGAGTCAGAAAACCCCAGAAACACAACGCGTGCCGGCCGCGCGGCCTACGCCTGTGAGTGCGTCATCGACAGCGGCGCCAGGATTAGGCTCTCCTCCTCGCCAGCAAAGCGCTGTTTCTCCATTTGAAGCGGACCGCGCCCGCAAAGGCCGCAGCTTTGATCCGGAAATGTCGGTAGCGCCGGCGGCAGCTGTACAAACACAAACGTCGGCAACAGCTACGGCAGTTGCAGTGGAAGAGCCGCAGGCTACGGAAGATCCAGGATCGGACGAAGATCCAGGGAAGATCATGGGCCATGTGCTGGCGGAGTTGGAGAAAGCTGGGCACAAGATGCTGGCTTCAACGCTGGAAAGCGGCAGCGTGACGTTAAAGGGCAATGAACTGGTTGTGAGCATAGCGCAATCAGCCGCGGTCATTGATCTGATGATGAGCGCAGAGCCCAAACGGCTGGCCAATGCCGCAGCCAGTACGGCGATGGGGCGTCCAGCAAAAGTTAACGTTGTGAGCGGAGTTCCTGCGGCAACGAATGGAGCGGCAGCCGTGGTGCGGCCACGTAACGGAGCCAGTGCTCGCAGCCGCGCGGCAGAAGACCCGATTGTGCAGCGCATGCGTGAAAAATTTGGCGCAGAAATTCGAACAGTGATCGATCATCGCGACAAAAACTAGGAGCAAGCCATGGGCGGATTTAACTCACGCCAATTTCAAGAGATGTTGGAGAACGCACAGAAACAGGCGCAGGACCTGCAAAGCAAGATGAAGCAGACGGTGGTGGAGGCTTCTTCCGGCGGCGGTACCGTCACCATCAAGATGAATGGGCAAAAGCAGGTGCTGGAGACGCGGATCGATCCTGAAGCGG
>DASXIL010000226.1:0-4153 GCA_036497985.1 Candidatus Angelobacter sp.
CTAGATAGAGGAGTACCAGTCCGACAGGGATAACGCAAAGAGGGAGCCAATTCCATGTGTGTGAGCGGTAAGCAATCACCAACTCGACGATCCACAGGCCGCTGGCGACAATTGCAGCTCCAATCCTGCCGGATAGCGGAAGCCGAAAATGCCGCGCACATGTGTCGAAACCCAGGCCCGTAAGTAAGCTGACAAATATAGTAAACCAAATAAGGTGACGCCCGGCCTCTCGGATACGGTTCAGTAATGGTAAATGAAAGTGAAGTTGAGTGATGCCGCTGTGAGTGCCCAAGCCCGCTAGCAAACCATAAATGGCAAACAGTGTGGAGAATATGACTAAAAATTTGCCGAACCGCTGTTGCCCGCGGAAACGCAGCCAGGACAAAGTCACTCCGGCAACGCCCAGAGGACCGATGTAGGGACCGCCAAGTATGCCTAACGGCCAGGAGCTGGCGAACACATGCCAGAGCTGAGCAGGTTCAAGCTGAGCGCTGGTAAAGGCCTGCCATGGTATCCGCTGATGGCCAATGACCGCAGCGCCGTAACCGACATGTCGGATCATGCCGGCAGTGTCAATCGTCATCGGAATCGTGGCCACGGCCGTAAGACCGGCCACAAATGCGAGCGCCACCAGAAGGGAAAGGATTATCTTCAGCGCGTGACCCGCCCCCTGGTTCTTTGCAAACCACGGCAGGGCACAAGCAAAAAAGCAAAGGCAGAACAACAGGGCGTGAATCACCGATTGCGCCGGGCTCGCGATGATAAGCAAACTGGCTGAAGCACTCAAAAGAAGAACACTGGCAAAGCCTGGTCTCTTAAGGAGCCAGATTGCACTGCCAATTAGCAACGGTAGCCAGCTATAGCTTGCGATGATGGTAATCCAGGTCGCATAACCAACAGTGCTGCCGCCAATCAAAGCCAAGGTCGCGCCACAAAGCGCGCCGAAACCGCCGCCCCCGGCAAGTCGAATCATTGCATAGGAGTTGAGATAAAGAATGAGCAGATGGAAAAAGGTGAGGCGCGTTAATGTGAAAACAGCATCGAGCTCAATGCCGTAATTGATCCAGCCAAGGAAATAGAACGGATAAGTGATGGAAAAATGAGGCGAATCGAACAACGGATATCCAGTAAGCATGGTGTCGAGCCAGTATGGACAGCTGCCATGCAGCGCAATCTCTGAAGCCCTGGAAAAAATAGGGCCATAAATCCAAATGTTATCTTTGAATGGACCGAACAAATCCCCACGCAAAATTGACGGGGTATAGCGAAGGACAAAAATCAGCAGCAATAACAGAAGGAAAACTCCGTCCCGCTGCCAAAACGTTTTCGCTCGTTCTGTCCGCTGCTCCATTTAGGTAGACGCGTCCGACATTCGGCGTCCGACCGCAAGTAGAGAGCTGCCGATGGGCATTGAAAACGGGATACTTGTCTCAAGAGCTTGTAATCGTTTTAGGATACCGTGCAAAAATGGGTTTGACGGAACGAATCCCACACTAATAGTG
Source organism: Candidatus Angelobacter sp. (assembly GCA_036497985.1). Taxonomy (GTDB): domain Bacteria; phylum Acidobacteriota; class Terriglobia; order Terriglobales; family Acidobacteriaceae; genus Angelobacter. Next base: position 1,503 of record DASXIL010000226.1, read on the forward strand.
TGTTCAGGTGGTGTAAGACGAAGGATAAGTTTACGCACTAAGAGGGCAGGCAAAAGAAACAACCCCCACTGTGCAATAGATATTGGCTTCAGACGTGCTTGGCGGAAAAGAGATTTGATATCAGCAACACCGTAACGGCGCTTGTGGCCGGCGACATCGTCATATTGACTGTAGAAGGTCATATGTCCTGGAACGTTAATTACGACAAGCCCGTCTGGCTTGAGATGTTGAAGTGATACCTTAACAAACTCCAAATCGTCATGGATATGTTCGATCACATCCATCAGAAGAAGCAAATCATAAGCGCCAAGCATCTCCGAGTTTCGGTCGAATACATCATAGACGAGAAGTCGCCCCTTACCACTTGTCGCCTTTCCTAATGCATGCTGATTTAGATCGCAACCGTCAACACGAATTCCGCGGTCGCGCTCCAACATCTCGCGGACCAGCCCGTGGCCGCATCCAACCTCCAGAGCGATCTTCCCGCAAAAACTCGCGCGATTGAGCTGCCGAAGCAGGACGGAGTGACGCCATTTAATCCAAAAATGATCCGTGGTTGCGAGATCAAACCATTCATCTGCCATCGAAACCGAAGTAGGCGGTGAAAGGAACTCAATTTCGCTCATCAGGCGAGTTCTGTCCCTCGAAGTTAATGGTGCGTTCAATAATGAATGGTGGACGCCCTTTCACCTCCAGGAACATTTGGCCGATATACTCTCCCAGTATTCCAAGGTAGAGAAAGACAAGACCATTCGAGAACAGTAGAAGAATCACCAGGGTTGAAAATCCCGGTGCGGCGATGCGGGTATTGGTAAAAACCGCGATAGCAGCGTAGACCGCAGCCGTCAGGAGCGCGACAAGACAGAGAAAGACGCCACAAATCAGACCTAGTCGAAGTGGCTTAGTCGAAAAAGAAGTAAGTCCTGCTGAGGCAAGCTTCACTAGCTGCCAAATGGAATATTGCGGCTCGCCGGCGGCGCGAGCGGCGCGTGGGATTGGATAAGGCCTCGCTGGTAGACCAAGCCAGGCTCTTAGCCCGCGCACAAAGCGCAACTTCTCCGGGAGAGAGAGAAGCAGTTTCACGGCTCGCCGCGTCATCACGCAAAAATCGCCGCTATCTAGATTGACCGGCGTATCGGCAAGGAACGTGTAAAGGCGATAAAAGACATAGTAGCAGAATCGTTTAACCCGTCCTTCCGGACGGCTGGCGCGAACCGCGTAAACAACGTCGAGATTTTCCTCCCGCAGAAGCTTATACATCTGCATCAAGACCTCGGGTTCATCCTGCAAATCCGCATCCATGATTCCGACATAGTCTCCTGAAGTCAAACCGAGGCCGGCAGAAAGAGCGTACTGATGCCCAAAATTCCGCGTCAGGACCACCAGCTTAACGGCGGGATTCTGACGAGACCAGGCTTCAACATATTCGGTGCTTCCGTCAGTAGAACCGTCGCTAACAAAAATCAGCTCCCAGAAGTCAGGTCTTTTCGGTAAGTTCTCAAACCGCTGGCGCAGCAGAGGTAGTACTCGCTTCTCGTTGAGAAATGGAATGACAATGCTGAGCTGAGGTTCAGTCATCCTTGGGCCGAGCCTGTGCGACGTTCTTAAATCTGGAAGCCAGCGCTGACTGCGTCCTCGTGGAACATTCGTACCGTGTCCAGTGAAAGTTCGGTGTGATCCATACCGCCGAGCTTCAGAACTTTTGCCAGTATTTCGTGGGGAACCGTTACAATGTCGCAGCCGCACTCCGCTGCCTGGAAGATATTCAATACCTCCCGCACACTGGCCCAGAGCACTTCGGCGCGCGGTAGAGCCCGTAAAATCTCCAGCGAATCTCTCATTAATGGCATTGGGTCCACGCCGGTATCGGCAACTCGTCCTGCAAACACGGAGACCACCGCTGGCACATTGGCGTCAAGGACCTCGGCCACGGATCGCACTTGCTGGCGTGTCAAAATGGCTGTGATATTAAGTCGGACGCCATCGGCTGCTAGCTCCTTTATTATTGGAACTGCTGAATGCCCCCGCGTATTTGTGATTGGCACCTTGACGTAAACATTTTCCTGCCATCCGCTTATTTTACGGGCCTGCCGTTGCATCTCCGAAAATTCATCAGAAAAAACTTCGAATGAGATCGGTTTGTCTTTAACTACCTCCAGCACTGATTTTGCGAAAGCTTCGTAATCGGAAATGCTCACTTTCCGCATCAAAGTTGGATTGGTGGTCAGGCCTCGGATGAACGGTTCCCTGTATAAATGTATGATGCCCTTTCGATCGGCCCCGTCGGCATAAATCTTCACTGCGAGCTTTTCCAGCAGAGTGACGCTCATAACCGGGGACGTTAAACCTTCGCTGGGGACTTTAGCAAGGAAGAGCTCTTGGCCAGCGTAAAGAGTGCTTCTACGGCCGCTGCAAAGGACGTAACGATTACGTCTGGCGGTTCCACAAGGGTCTCGCTGTAGCCGCGATCAATCAAGATCGCGCGACAGCCAGCCGCCTTGGCGCAGCCGATGTCGCGCCAGCGATCACCAATGACAAAGCTTCTGCTCAAATTGATTCTCATCAATTTCGCCGCGTGAAAAAGCATGCCCGGCTTGGGCTTTCGGCAAAGGCAACTCTGTCCGTATTTCTCCCCGGCATGGAAACAAGTT
>DASXIL010000227.1:0-3902 GCA_036497985.1 Candidatus Angelobacter sp.
CCGGCAGCTCAGGGAACGCGGTCTTGATCGAGGAGATAACCATGACTACCGAGGCAGGCGAGTGAACAGCGTTCAGTCTGAATATCCCAGAATTCTGTTGACCGCTGAGCAGATCAAGAAACGTGTCCAGGAGATGGCCCGCCGGATCTCCGCTGATTTTCAGGGTAAAACCCTTCACGTTGTGGGCGTAATGGAAAATGGCTTTGTCTTTATGGCTGACCTGGTTCGGGAGCTGGATCTGGCCGTGGTCTGCCAGTTTGTGAAAGCAGAGTCGAAGGAAGCCAACTCAACCACGACCGAAATCTTCTTTAGCCCTGAACTTGACGTGAAAGGCCAGCATGTTTTGCTGGTGGAAGCGCTGGTCCAGTCAGGCATCACAAGTGAATTCCTGATTCGGAACCTGGTAGGCCGTGGTGCTGCCGGCGTGAAACTGGCTGTCCTTCTGGACAAGCAGTCGGCGCGCCGAGTGTCCCTGCAGCCCGATTACTTTGGTTTTCTCATGAACGAAAGTTTTGTCGTAGGCTATGGGCTGGGGGAACCCCATTTGGGCCGTAATCTGCCCTACATAGCGGGACGGGCTGAATCTGGGGTAATTCCTTAAGCATGTCTTAAGCGGTTTTACCGCCCCCAGAGTAGCGGAAATGGGTATAAAATCCTTGGGTGGGAAAGTTTTAAGACCGAAGCCCAGTTGTTCCGCATCTAATCGGCATAACCCGGCATTTTAAGGGCTTGGGAACCTTTTTCATTGCAAAACGTCTGTAATGGATATGACGTCATTTAAAAGTTATGCAGGTCAGCGGATACGTGTCCTGACCGGGAAATCTAGGAGCAATCAGTGAATTCGACATTCAAAACGGTGATCTTGTGGGTGACGCTGGTGGCGGTCGCCGTCGTCCTTTGGAGAATGATTCAAGGCGGTCCAAACGCCGGCAAAGATCAGGAAATTCCCTACACCCAATTCATGTCGGACCTTAATCAGGGCAATGTTGTTGACGTGACGATTGAAGGCAACGTGGCGCGGGGCAAGATGAAAAACGGCAGTATGTATCATTCCGTGGTTCCTGCCACTAACCCCGCCCTGCTTACAGCGCTGGATGCGCACAAGGACGTCACCAAAACAACTTTCAAGGATAGCCAGGGATGGAACTGGCCCATGGCCATTATCCAGTTCTCGCCTTTCATACTGCTGGGTGTGCTGTGGTTTGTGATGATCAGGCAAATGCAGACAGGCGGCAACAAAGCCTTGAGCTTCGGAAAAAGCCGTGCGCGATTGCTCTCCATGCAGCAGAAGAAAATTACGTTTAAAGACGTGGCTGGCGTGGATGAGGCCAAGGAAGAGTTGCGTGAAATTATCGAGTTCCTGCGCGAAGCGCAGAAGTTCCAGAAGCTCGGCGGACGCATTCCCAAAGGTGTCCTGCTGGTAGGCCATCCGGGAACCGGTAAGACCTTGCTGGCACGCGCTGTCGCTGGAGAAGCCAACGTACCTTTCTTCAGCATCTCCGGTTCAGATTTTGTAGAGATGTTCGTGGGCGTCGGCGCAAGCCGCGTACGCGATCTCTTCGAGCAGGGCAAAAAGAACGCTCCCTGCATTATCTTTATCGACGAAATTGACGCCGTTGGACGCCATCGCGGCGCCGGACTGGGCGGCGGACACGACGAACGCGAACAGACGCTCAACCAATTGCTGGTCGAGATGGACGGGTTTGAATCGAACGAAGGCGTGATCCTGATTGCCGCAACCAACCGGCCTGACGTTCTGGATCCGGCTCTGCTGCGTCCGGGACGCTTTGATCGCCGTGTTGTGGTTCCACTTCCTGATGTTCGCGGGCGTGAAGAAATCCTCCGCGTGCACACCCGCAAGATTCCTTTGGCAGATGACGTCGATCTCTCCATTCTGGCGCGCGGCACACCCGGTTTCTCGGGCGCTGAGATTTCCAACATGGTGAATGAAGCGGCGCTAAATGCGGCCCGCAACAATCGCAAGTCCGTGCTGATGTATGACTTTGAGCTGGCCAAAGACAAAGTCCTGATGGGCGCTGAGCGCAAGAGCCTGCTGCTTACGGAAGAAGAAAAGAAGGTCACGGCGTATCACGAAGCTGGCCACGCTATTGTGGCGGCCCTGATGCCGCATGCGGACCCGCTGCATAAAGTCACCATCATTCCCCGTGGAATGGCGCTGGGTGTGACCATGCAGCTGCCGGAAACTGACAAGCACAATTACACACTGGACTATCTCAACACACAGATTGCCGTGATGATGGGCGGACGCCTGGCGGAAGAAATCTTCCTCAACCAGATGTCCACCGGAGCCGGCAATGACATTGAGCGAGCCACGGAAATGTCGCGCAAGATGGTTTGTGAATGGGGCATGAGCAGCCTGGGACCGCTGACCTTCGGCAAGAAAGAAGAGCAGATCTTCCTCGGACGCGAGCTTTCACAGCATCGTGATTTCAGTGAAGAGACTGCGCGCGAGATCGATTCTGAAGTGCGCCGCCTGGTTAACACTGGCTATGAGAAGGCCAAGAGCGTCATTCTGGAAAACCGTGATGCCATGGTCCGCATAGCCCTGGCTTTGCTGGAGCGCGAAGTTTTGGACGCCAGCGAATTGAAGCTGATTCTTGAAGGCAAACAGCTTCCCGCGCGCGTTATCCCGCAAAAGGGCGATGGCGACGGTGTGCAGCAGGTCCTGAAGCCGGAGCCTGGCAGAACGCCGGGAATCGCGCCGGGCAAACCTTCACCAGCGTAAACGTTTCAAGATACCTAACAGACAGGGCAGCTTCGGCTGCCCTGCTTTTTTGCCGTCACCTGCGCCTTCCTCCATCCTCAAGGTATCGCCGAAGTTAGCCGAGAATTTTTCTTACTCCACAACGTCTTGAAGCTCCAGCCTTGTAAAATCCATAAGCTATCTCAGCAAATCAATTGCATATTCAAGTTGCAAAGGGTATTTGTTATGAGCGTAATCGCGAGGAGTTCCGATATGTTGAACCTCAAAGCCGTTCTATGCGTGACCCTGGTGTTCTGCTCAACTCTGGCAACTACCGCGCTGGCGCAGACTGCTGCGCAGCCAAAAACCAGTCCAGTACCGGAGAAGGTGATTTCCATCCACGCCGCGAATTTGATTGATGGCGTATCGAATCAGGTCCGGCATAACGTGCTGATTGTAATCAAGGGCAACAAGATTGAAAGCGTTGCCAGCGGAGGCAATCCGCCGGCAGGAGCCACCGTCATCAATCTGTCCGCGGACGTGACTGTACTTCCTGGGCTGATCGATACGCACACGCACATCTTTCTTCAGGGAGAAGATCCGGCTGAAGGCGGCTATGACATTCAGCTGCTAAAGCATCCTTCGTCGTATCGGGCTGCACGGGCTGCTGTATCGGCACGGCGAGCGCTGGAGCAGGGTTTCACCACACTACGCGACCTCGAAACGGAAGGCGCAGGCTACGGTGACGTGGGAATCAAAGAGGCAATCAATGCCGGATTCATTCCCGGTCCGCGGCTTCTTGTTGTTACTCGCGCAATCTCTGTGACTGGCGGATACCCACTTGAAGGCTACAACCCTGACATTGTGGTGCCCAAGGGCGCACAACTGGGCGATGGGCCTGTGGAGCTGCGCAAGATCACGCGCCAGCAGCTTGAAAACGGCGCGGACTGGATCAAGGTTTACATGACGCACCGCTCCTGGGTGGACAAGGAAGGTCATCTGGTTTCTCAGCCCACGCTTACTGTGGAAGAACTCAAGGCCGTGGTGGACGAAGCTCATGGCCAGCAGAAGAAGGTTGCGTGCCACGCTTATAGCGGAATCGGCCTGCATCGGGCATTAGATGGCGGTTGCGATTCCATTGAGCACGGCCTGTCCCTGGACGATGCCGCAATCGCGCAGATGCTGAAGCAAGGAACCT
>DASXIL010000228.1:0-3787 GCA_036497985.1 Candidatus Angelobacter sp.
CCCACGGGCTACAGCTTCAATCTGGACGGCAGCACGCTTTACCTTTCGCTCGCTTCAATTTTTGTGGCCCAAGCAGCCGGAGTTCATATGAGCTTCGGCCAGCAACTGGTGATGTTGTTTACTCTTGTGCTGACTACAAAAGGACTCGCAGGAGTTCCACGAGGAATGCTGGTAGTCCTGCTGGGAACAGTGGATTCGTTTCATTTGCCAGTCTGGCCGGTTACTTTGATTCTGGGCATCGATCAACTCATGGACATGGCGCGGACGGCTACCAATGTATTGGGCAACTGCCTGGCCAGCGCCGTAGTGGCCCGATGGGAAGGCGAGTTGGGGAGTGAGACTCCCTCGCCCGCGGTGATGGATGCTGTGGCACAATAGCGGCCATGTTTCACGAGCGCACAGGCGCGCACCTGGTTCCACCTGAACCGCACTTCCGCTGGCGCGGCGGCGAGATCACACGGCTGGAAGGCTTTACTGATGCGGTTTTTGCCTTTGCCGTAACGCTGCTGGTGGTCTCTCTGGAAGTTCCGCGCACCTTTGAAGAACTTCTAGTGGCGATGAAAGGATTTTTTGCCTTCTCCATCTGCTTTGCCATCCTCACCCAGGTCTGGTACTTCCACTATAAGTTTTCCCGGCGCTACGGGCTCCAGACCGTTTACATCATCGTGCTCAACGCCGCCCTCATCTTTGTAGTGCTGTTTTACGTTTACCCGCTCAAATTTTTGTTCACCCTGGCTGTAGGTGGCATCTCAGGCGGCAGGACCGTGCCGTTGGAACAGCTAAATCACATGGTGAAGAGTACCCGGCAACTCTCGCAGCTCTGGCTGATTTACAGCGCCGGAGTGATCGCCGTATATGGATTGTTCGCGCTGCTGTACCACTACGCATACAGAATGCGGGTCGCTCTGGAACTCAATGAATATGAGGCTCTCTCCACGCGCAATGCCATCATTCATTTTGCCGGACTTGCCGGCGTCGGTGTCGCCGTCGCCATTGCTGCTCTGGTGCTTCCGGCCGCATACGTGGGATACGCCGGTTTTCTGTTCTGCCTGAATGCCGTCTGGGGCTGGGCAGCCGGGTCGGTTCTGGGCAAACAGCAGAGACTCGTGTTGGAGCGAATGAAGGCCCAGACCGCGTCCAAGGCGTGACGTCCTGACGCTCTGCCAACCGCAGGCATCCTTTCTGTTAGCATCATTTGTTGACCATGCCCTCGCATAAACTCCATCTTGTACCCCTTGGCGGCCTCGGCGAATTCGGAATGAATTGCATGGCCGTGCGCTATGGTGACGAAATTATCGTCATCGACTCCGGCCTGATGTTCCCCGAATCAGAGTTGCTCGGGGTGGATATCGTTGTTCCGGACATTACTTATCTGATCCAGAACCGCGACAAAGTCCGCGGCATTGTTTTGACGCATGGGCATGAAGATCACATTGGAGCGCTGCCCTGGGTGCTTACAGAGTTAAGGGTGCCGGTCTTTGGCACCGAGTTCACGCTGGCGCTGGTGGAAAACAAACTGGAAGAGCACGGCCTGCTTGACGATGCCGATCTGCGCGAGATCCGCGCCGGTTCGCGCTTCAATCTGGGCCCGTTCACCATCAATCCAATACAGGTAACGCACAGCCTGGTGGATTGCGTTGCGCTGGCTGTTCACACGCCGCTGGGTGTTGTCATCCACACCGGCGATTTCAAGGTTGATCCCACGCCCACGGACACGCGCTTGTTTGACCTGCATACGTTCGCCGAATACGGCAAAGAAGGCAACGTGCTTGCATTGTTGCAGGACTCAACGAATGCGGAGCGTCGTGGCTATACGCCCAGCGAGCGCGCGGTGCGGGGCAAGTTCGATGAAATCTTTGCTCGCGCCGAACGGCGGCTGTTCATCTCCTGCTTCTCATCGTCCATCCATCGCATCAAGCTGGCCCTGGAGATGGCGCGGGAATACAAACGCAAGGTTGCGCTGGTCGGGCGCTCAATGACCGAGGCCTCAGAGATTGCCATGGACCTGGGCTACATTGATGTTCCTGAAGGGCTGCTGATCCATCCCGGGCAGATCAAGGATTACGCGCCGCAGCAGGTCTGCGTGATGATCAGCGGCACGCAGGGCGAGCCCATGTCCGCGCTGTCGCGTGCCGCCGTGGACAACCACAAACATGCACGGATCGAGAAGGGCGATACCGTGGTGCTTTCGTCGCGAATCATTCCCGGCAATGAAAAAGGCATCTATAGGATGATCGACCACCTCTTCCGCCGTGAAGCTGACGTGATTTATGACGATGGCTCCAATCCGCCAGTCCACGTAAGCGGCCATGCCAGCCAGGAAGAGCAAAAGCTGATCATGAACCTGGTGAAGCCGAAGTTTTTCATTCCTATCCACGGCGAGTACCGGCAGCTGCGTATTCAGGCCGACATGGCGCGGTCAATGCATGGATCAGTGGGCCAGGTGATGATGCTTGAGAGTGGCGACGTGCTTGAGTTCGACGAACTGGGCGCGCGCAAGCTAGAGAAAGTCACTGTGGGCCGCATTTGCATCGATTCCGGATCGCGCACGGACGTGGTGGAAGATCTGGTAATCAAAGACCGCCGCCACTTGAGTGAAGACGGCTTTGTGTTGCCTATTATCGCCATCAACAAGCTCAAGGGCACGGTGGAGTCGATTCCGGAAATCGTGATGCGCGGATTTGCCGCGGGCTCAGAAGAAGGCTTTGTTCGCGAAGCACGGCGCGTGGTTTCCGCCACGCTGGATGGCTCAACAGCGGAAGAAAAAGCCGATTACGGCGTGATCAAGGAAAAAATCCGCGCAGATCTGAAGCGGTTCATCGTGAAGACCACGGCGCGGAGGCCGCTGATTATGCCGGTGATCCTGGAGATCTAAATTGGCAAGATTCACGCGCAGGCAAAGAGTTTTTATTTTCCTGTTTGTGCTGCTGGCTTCGGTCGTCCTGACTGGAACAGTTCTTCTGCATCCCGTGGGCGCACACTTGAGGGCCATGTCACTGCTGCTGCGGTTTTCTGATGCGCATGCGCAGGGATTGCCAACCCGCTTTGCCGATCATCCTTTCAAAGAAGAAGATGGCTATGCGCTGACTCCGCATGGTCCTGTCCGCTATCGAACTTACACGCCGCAGGACATACAGAATCCAGGCGGCGTAGTGCTGCTACACGGCGTTCATCATCTGGGAATCGAAGATCCGCGGCTGTGGAATCTGGCGCGGGCGCTGGCCGGCGCTGGAGTGCTGGTGATGACTCCGGAGTTGCAGGACCTGGCGGACTATCGCGTGACGGCCAGGACGGTTGATGTGATTGGCGATTCAGCCGTGGCGTTGAGCACGCGTATGCACCGCAAGGTAGGCGTATTGGGACTCAGTTTTGCCGGCGGGCTTGCGTTGCTGGCGGCAGATCGCAAAGAGTTTGCCGACAGCATCGGCTTTGTGGGGGCCATTGGAGCGCATGATGACATGCCTCGGGTGGCACGTTTTTTTGCCGCCAATGTAATTACCAGCCCCGATGGTGCGGAAACTCCGCTTCAGGCACATGAATATGGCGCGTTGGTATTGGCGTATGCGCACCTGGAAGATTTTTTTCCGGCCAAAGATATTCCCGTTGCGCGTGAATCGCTGCGGCAATGGCTGTGGGAACAACCAGAAGCCATGAAGACTGCGGCAGCATTGAGTCCTGAAGGAAAGCATGAGTTGGATCTGCTGCTCCACCACCGCGACCAGCTGCAGGAAGCGCTGCTCAAAGAGATTACATTGCATAAAGATGAAATGGACGCGGTTTCGCCGCA
>DASXIL010000229.1:0-8324 GCA_036497985.1 Candidatus Angelobacter sp.
GTCGGGGACCGGCTGGCCCAGTTTTTACCAGCCGATTGCCGAGGAAAATGTGGAATCCATCACTGACAACACCTTTGGCATGCGACGCACCGCTGTGGAATGCAAGCGCTGCGGCGCGCATCTGGGCCACGTGTTTACTGATGGCCCACGACCAACAGGCCAACGCTACTGCATGAACAGCGCTTCACTGACGTTCAAGCAGAAGGCGTGAGCCTGGTGAGTAGTTCGCCGCCTTGTTGCGCGCTTTGCTTTGGATTGCAAACACAAGGTCCCTCCGTCCTACTCGCACGCTGAAGACAACGCGTGCTCGCTTAACGGTCCGTCGGGATGACGAGTTTTTGAGTTGATAGGAGATCGAATGTTACGTCGATTCGTGAATGCTCTCTTGACGATTTGCCTGGGCACCACCATCGCCTGCCATGCGTCCAGCGCGGCGGTGAAGCTGCCCAATCCCACAGCCGATGAGCCGCTAAGCAAGACCAAAAGCTCAGAAACCGTGGTGCTGGCAGGCGGATGTTTCTGGGGCATACAGGCTGTGTTTGAGCATGTGAAAGGCGTAAGCAGCGCAACGGCTGGATATTCCGGCGGCTCGGCCAGCACAGCGCAATATGAAACCGTGAGCACAGGACGGACGGGGCACGCGGAATCGGTAAAAGTAGTTTACGATCCTTCACAAGTTTCCCTGGGACAGATATTGAAAGTCTTTTTTTCCGTGGCGCACGATCCCACAGAGCTGAACCGGCAAGGTCCGGACGAAGGCACACAGTATCGGTCAGTGATTTTCTTTTCCAGTGAAGACCAGCATCGCGTGGCGCGGGCTTATATTGATCAGCTCAACGGTTCAAAGGTCTTTAACGGGCCGATTGTGACGCAGGTTGTCGCCCTGCAAGCGTTTTATCCCGCTGAGGGGTATCACCAGGACTACGCGGAGCATCATCCGAACGAGCCGTACATTGCCATCAACGATCTGCCCAAGCTTGAGCACCTGAAGCAAACCTTGCCGGAGTTGTATGTCGGGAAATAAGCCGCAAGGAGCCGCGTAAATCTTTGCCGCCCATCATCAACGCACAAGCAATTGGAAAAAGATACGGCGCGTTACCGCTCTTCGAGGATGTTTCTTTCACCGTTTCTGAAGGCGACCGCATTGGACTGATCGGACCGAACGGCTCCGGCAAGTCCACGCTGCTGGGGATTCTTTCCGGCGGCATCGAGCCGGATAGCGGCGTGGTGGCAGTGCGCCGGCACACGCGACTGAGCTATGTGATCCAGGACTCACAGTTCGCCACGGGAGAAACCGTGCGGTCCGTGGTGATGAAGGCATTGGAGCGCAGCGCTGTGCCGGAAGCTGAGCACGCCGGCCGATTGTTTGAAACGCTGGGCCGCGCCGGTTTTGAAGACTTTGACGCCCGGGCCGCGTCTTTATCCGGCGGCTGGCGCAAGAGGCTGGCGATTGCCGAGGCGCTGGTGCAGCATCCGGATGTCCTGCTGCTGGACGAACCGACAAACCATCTTGATCTTGAAGGCATTGAGTGGCTGGAAGAACTGCTGCGCGGGGAATCATTTGCGTGCGTGGTGGTAAGCCATGATCGATATTTTCTGGAGAACGTGGCTACGCAGACAGTGGAGTTGAGCCGCGCTTATCCGGGCGGGCTGTTGCGTGTGCCGGGAAACTACAGCACGTTCCTTGTCCAGAAGGAAGAGTTTTTGCGGGCGCAGGAAAAACATCAGGAAGCGCTGGAGAATCGCGTCCGCACGGAGATTGAGTGGCTGCGCCGAGGGCCCAAAGCGCGAGCGACGAAGGCCAAAGCGCGGATCGACAATGCGAACAAGCTGATATCCGAACTGGCTGACCTGAATACACGCACGCGCACCGCCAGCGCGAAGATTGATTTTTTAGCCACCGACCGCAGGACAAAGCGCTTGGTGGAACTAGAGCACGTGAGCTACGCGGTTGGCGGGCGCACGCTTTTTGCCGAGCTGGATTTTATTTTCACGGCGGGCAAGCGCGTGGGTCTCGTGGGCCCGAACGGCAGCGGCAAGACCACTTTGCTGCGTCTGCTGCGCGGTGAAATACAGCCGACCGACGGAGCGATTCGCCGCGCTGACTTTCTGCGCGTCGTGTACTTTGACCAAAATCGGGTGCTTGATCCTGACGTAACGCTGCGCCGCGCTCTGGCGCCGGACAGTGATGCCGTGGTTTATCAGGACCGTGTGATACATGTGGCGTCATGGGCGGCGCGATTTTTGTTTACCAGTGAGCAGCTCAACCAGCCTGTGGGCAGGCTTTCCGGAGGCGAGCGAGCGCGCGTGTTGATCGCGCAGCTGATGCTTCAGCCTGCAGATTTACTGCTGCTGGACGAGCCAACAAACGATCTCGATATTCCAACGCTGGAAATCCTGGAAGAAAGCCTGCTTGAATATACCGGCGCGCTGGTGCTGGTAACGCATGATCGCTACATGCTGGACCGCGTTTCCACCATGGTGCTTGGCCTTGATGGACGCGGAGGCGCGGAAGCGTTTGCCGATTACCTGCAATGGGAAGAGTGGCAGGCGGAAAGCAAGCAGCCCGCACGCGCTGAGCAAGATGGATCGGCGACGGCAAAGCCGGCCAAAGCGGCGGAGAGTTCTGCCAGGAAGAAGCTGTCTTACCTTGAAGCGCGCGAATTTGCCACCATCGAGCAGCGCATTGCGCAGGCAGAAGAAACGCTGCAACAGAAGCGCGCCGCGGCGGAAGATCCGTCTATCGCCAGCGACGCAGCGCTGCTGCTCAGCACACATGCCGAGATGGAAGAGGCGCAGAAAGCGGTGGATGAGCTTTATAGCCGATGGGCTGAACTGGAAGCGAAGCAGAGCTGAAGAAAAATGATTGGGTGATGTAGCTGCACCTGACATCGTTGGACTTCAGTACAACTCACGCGAGGAAACGATAAAAACCCGCTCCATCACCCTCACCGCTATTATGATGCGCTTACTTTTCCCGGGGTCGTCTCAGGACTTGAACGCGCTGAGCTCTAAAGAACGTTTTGCCTATTGCACCTGCAGACTGTCCAGCATTTTCTGGTATGTGGGATGAAGCTGGTTAAAGTCGCGTTCCGGCGAGACAAAGACCACATATAACAGCCCGCCTTGCGGACGCGGAAGAGTCACCAGCCAATCGCGCTCGGGCAGTGGCTCGCCATTCAGCATCAGTGGCGATTTGCCGGAAAGTTCCAGCGTCCGCCCTTGCGTGCCGCTGATGTCGATGCTCTTGATTTCGCCGGAAATTTTCATTCCGGCATTTTCCTGGACCATGCCCTGCGCCAGCTTTTGTGTTGCGTCGTCCAGCGATCCGCCTCCGCCCGCCTGATTGCCGACAATCACGCCATAAGCGATGCCGTTTTGCGCCTGCGCTGATGGCGGCCCAATGATCGTCATGTTCGCGTCGCCCGCCACCTGCCAGTTGTCAGGATAATAAATGATGAAGCCCTGGCCTTCATGCCGGGTCAAATGGTCGCTGGGCTTGATTTCTTTGAACGAGACATTTTCTGTCGCAGCATTCGTATTCCCACTGCTGGCCGCGCCATTGCCGCTGGCCACGCCATTGCCTGCTCCGCCGCCGCTGCCCTGGTTTGGCGACTGCTGCAGGCTCGCCGGCACAACATGATTCTGCTTGTTCTGCTTATCCCATTGGCCTGACTTCGCGCCGTTGGCAATTTCCTGCGCGCTGTAGGCTTTTATTTTGCTGGCATCCTGCTTCACGCCGGGGAACTCGCTGCTGTTGGTGGTGTAGTTTTTCGCCGGCCAGTTTCGCACTTCCTGCTGGATTGCCTGCTGCCGATTTCCGGGGTTCGGGTGATCGCTCAGCAGTTGCGGTCCGCCTGCGCCGTATTTCTGTTCCAGCTTCTGGAAGAAATCAGCCATCGACTTGGGGTTATATCCCGCGCGATACATGATGATGGCGCCGGTCGAATCGGCCTGGGCTTCATCGGCGCGCGAATATTTCATCAGCATGGTTCCCGCTCCAAACTGGATGCCCATGCGCGCCAGGTTTCCCAGCCCACTCTGCGGCAGCACGGCGCCTCCCAGCCCGGCAATGATATTCGCCCACGTGGCTTTCGGCGCCTGCTTGGCTGAGTGCTGCATATACACGTGCGACATTTCGTGCGCCAGCACGCCGGCCAGCTCGGCTTCATTGTCGGCGGCCTGGATCGTGCCCAGGTTCACAAAGATCGGCCCACCCGGCAGCGCAAAAGCGTTGATGTCCGTCGCCGGAATCACATGGAACTGGTACGGCCATGACCGGTCCGCCGGAATCACCCCGGCAAGCTTCTTGCCCAGGTGCTGAATGTACTGCGTCTCCGGACTGGAATCCGGCAGCACCGGCATCTGCTTATAAACTTCACCCATGGCTTGCAGCCCCAGTTGTTGCTGCTGCTGCTTGTTCATTCCCGTATTGCCCGGGTCAGGCAGCGTCGGCGCGGACGCTCCCTGCGCTTGTGCCGTTGTCAGGGCAAAAGGCTGCGTCAGCACAAGGGCCAACACCAGCGCTAGCATTCGGATGGAAAAGTTACGTGTTTGCATAAATATCCTCAATATATAAGGGCTGACGAAGTGGACAGAGAACCGTATCAGTTGGATGCAGCTGGAAATTATAGAAGATGCATCCGCTCTGAGCTTCTGCCCTTGATACTGCCATTCCAACGTGCGAAAACCGCGCCTGCACGGGACGCTTAGAATGGGGTAGCCGCCTCGCTCAATCAGCATCGACAGGCCGCGCTGCCCAATGTTCGGGGACGAGAGCGTGCGAACCAGCGCCTGTCCAAGGGGCTTGCTCGACAAGTGACTGCTGAAAACGGTTCTCCGGCAGGTTTGCGTGCTCCAGCACAACAACTTGAAGATCCCCTTTCATCTGGGCACAAACCGACCATAATAAATTGAACATTCTCCTTACAGCTTCTAAATCGGCGTCCGCATTAGCGGTCTCTTGTGTGCTACCTGACAGTTGTTTGTATTGCTGAACGGAAGGGAAATAGACTTGGGACGGCTGATCAAGTACAAGGAATCCGGGGACCGGGCAATTTGCGACAATGAAGTGATAGTGGAGAGAGAGTAGTGCGATGAGGTGGCATCCCAACCAGTTGTGCCCGCCACTTATTTTTTCCATAGGCACGGGTCTCCCATGGATGTCTATCACAACTGTTAAGTTATTAGCGTCCACACGATACTGGCCCTTATGCTCAAGCTGCAGTTCATCTGCCCATTTCGTCATTTGCCCGCCGATGCTGTTGAGTGCTGACGTCAGAAGTTCATTGGAATCGACCTTCAGCAACATCGCGAGGCGGTTAACTTCATTTGTTTCCTGCTCGATCGCACGCTGGAGGCGTTCATCTCGATGCGATAACCGCAATGTTTCTAGGTAAAGGCTGATACGGCCGGCGACTCGAGCGGCTCTCGCGTTTGCGTCTCTCAAAACCTGAGCAGCTTCGTCTTCGGCAATTGCCGCCTGCAATGTGAATTCGGCATCAGCCAGGGATTGACGTGTCGCATCCCTTTCAGTCTTCATTGACTCGATGTACTCGCGCAAGCGTGGTTTCTCCGCCTCAACTTGGTCAAGGTCGGCCCGCAGATGTTGGAGCGTTTCCGTTATTGCGGCAACAGCTGGCACCTCAGCCGTCAATTCGTTCGCACACAATGGGCAGCGGCGACCAACATCATCAGAATGAAAGAGCTCGATAGAACGTAGGCGCATCAGTTGCTCACCTACTTCGGTCGCATATCCTTGAGAGTCTTTATCGAAGACCTGCGCGGCCTCAAGCTGCCTGCTAATCGCACGAAGCCTGTCTCGTCTTTGATCTACGTTGCGGCGCCAGTCTGTGACCTTATCCGCCTCAAGCGGTGGTGCGGACGGCTTCCACTTCATTACGTCATTTAACAACCGAACCACGTCTTCAAAAGCTTTTGCATCTGTGGTCGCCGGCAAGATTCCCGCTTGTTTTGCCTCCTCAATCAACGTCCGACCTCTGGTCAACTGATCCGATGCCACAAACTTGGCCTCATCCAGATCACGTTGAGCGATCTTCAGTCTCCTCCGAGCCAATTTTAGATCGTGCTCTATCGCAATTCGCTCCGAACTAACAACGCCTAAAAAATACGGCAGAGTGTCCTTAATCGTCTGCGGCATAAATTCTTCGACTTGTCGGTAAAACAGAATATCTTTATTCGCGATGACGTTTTGTGGCTGGAATAAGTAAAAGTCAGTGTGCTGGACACCTGCCTCAAGTGCCTCTCGTGTTTGGCCAAGCTGGGGAACATGCAGGTTGGGAGCAATTCCCAATCGTCTTGATAACTCGGCTTGGACGCCGTCGTCATTCGTGTTTGGTGACAGCTTCGTGAATGGTGGCACTTTCAATGAGGAGCCGATCTCAATGTACGCTTGGCTCTGGCTTTTCGCGTGTCCTTCGGGGACCGGTTTTGCGATCATCACCTCAGTCCCGTCACCGAACGCAAAAGTTACGGCGAACCAAGCAACCCGTTCCCGCACCGCACCTTCGTTAATCCCAAATGACGAATAACCGAGGCAGTAGTGGATGATTTCGATAATGGATGATTTGCCGGTCAGTGACCTGCCCGTAATGATGTTCACATCCCCGTGTTTGAAGTTCAATTCCCGAGTCTCGCCGGAATGGCTGTAAAGCACAATGGATTGGATCTGCATTGTCATGGACGAATTCCCCACATGGCGTAAACCGTATGAACATCACCTGCCCCGCTGAGCCAGCGGCCTACGAAAAGGACTCGTTTCATGCAGTCCGCTGGTTCGGAGTTCGGCAGCCAAAGTTTCAGTTGTTTGCCCCGTAGCTTTGCCGTGATCAGCCCTTCTTCCGTGAAGGAAAGAAGCTTTTCGTGGCAGGCAAGAAGCATGGCCTCGCGGAAGTGCGGCGCTAGGGTGGCACACCGCTTTGCAAAGCCTATCCTTATCTCTTGGTGTTCCTGGAGCCACGGATGCATCCTGCTTCTGATCGTGGCAGGCAGCAGTTCCCTCGTGAATTTATGCAGAACGATCGGGAGCGAAAGAGCCAAAAGAGGATACGGGATGCCCTCGGGCTTCTTTTCCATAAAACCTTGTGCGCATTCCCTAAGCAGCAGCGCACAAAATGCCGGGTTCAACAGCGCGGCCACTTCCACTGGCCGCATTGACCACGCTTTCATGATGAAGTGTTTGGGTTACCTGCTAAGACTGCGGAAAGCCTTTCTAAGAATTTTGGATGCCACCACACCCGCGGGTTTGGGCATGCGTTCGCGAGAATATGATAACTCCCACGCATGACGTATGGAGCACTGACATCTGCTCGGATCCGGAAGTCTGCGTTCTGCTCCATCCAGTTGAAAATGGCCTTACCGGTCTGCCGCAACACCTCTTCCGTTGTGTTCTCGTCTAAGTTTTCCCCTACCGCCGCCGCGTATCTCTCCCACTCATCAATCAAGACTGCTTCATAATCGTCAATCTCACCACTGACAAGCAGTTCGTCACGTGCCCAACGAGATCTCTGCTCGTAAGCACGGTAATAATCGAGGATAGCCTTCTCGATGCGCGTCCCGCCCACGTCGATCTCCCGAAGTTGTTTCACAAAAGTCCTATCATCGGCGCGGGCATCAACGCTATCCGGTTGCGCATGAAGAAAATCAATAGGAAGGGCGTTTGGTCCGAACTGATCAGCGATACTCCTCACCTTATCCGCGATCTCAAACCCTGTGATTGGCCGCCCATTCTTGGAGAGGAACTGTTTCGTAACTTCGTCGAACCACCAGCCTTCTAGCCGTTCTAAAACTGCGTTACGGTGCTCCCGATCGACGCTAAGCTTAAGCTTCTCTTCGATCTTTTCACGAACATCGGTTATGTCTGGCGATTTGTCCAAAATTGTGATCGCACTGATGAGCCTGCTCCGCTGGTCGTCAGTTAGCGCAGTGAAAGCTACAAATGAGGGCTGTAGTTTTTCATTCTCCGATTGGCTGGAAGCATTTAGGAGAGCAGCCACGATCCCCGAAATATCCCGCTGTAATCCGGGTCGCAACAACGACGAGATCGAACCCTCCGGTGCCGTTCCCGTTGTTATAAGTGTCAGGGTCGCTGGCGGGATTAAAATTGCGCCGCTCTTGAGATGTTCACTCCAAATACGGATCGTCTTCCAGAGATCTGCGGACAAATTGGTCAATGCTGCCGGGCTCACATGGTACTTCGTTTGAAGAAGCCCAGTGCCCTTGGCCGGGCTTTCAACAACTATGTCATCCAATGCTTCAAGCGCCAATTCCTGCTCTTCAGGACCATCTAGCAGCTGCCAAAGGGC
>DASXIL010000230.1:0-9235 GCA_036497985.1 Candidatus Angelobacter sp.
ATTCACTGGGCTGGGCCTATTTCCGGCTCGGCAACTATGATCAGGCAGAAGAAAACCTGCGTCGCGCCGCCGAGAAGACCCCGAATGATCCCACCGTGCAGGACCATCTGGGCGAACTTTATGCGCGTACCAACCGCTTCAAGTTGGCTGCAGCCCACTGGGAACGCGCGTTGGACGAATGGAACAAATCAGTGCCGGCAGACGTGGACCAGCAGGACGTTGCCCGCGTCACCAAGAAGCTGGAAAGCACGAAGGTAAAGCTGGCGCAGCAAACTCAGAAGTAAAAGAAGTTTCCGCACACCACAATCAGCCCTTGCGCTGTTTCGACTTTCGAAATGGTTCAGGGGCTGATGGCTGTCTGGGAGTCTATTCTGCCGGATTCCACGGCTTGATTCGCGGCCACCAACGCCGGACGTTTTTACAATAAACTTCGTATTCGTTTCCGAACTTACTGCGCAGGACGGGCTCCTCATACAGCAGTACAAACAAGTGGAATCCCAGCGCTACAGCTAGTCCATACTTCAGCACCTGCACATTGCCGAAAAGCAGGCCCTGTCCAAAGACCAGCGCCGCAACGGCTATGTATATGGGATTGCGCACGTAGCCATAGAGCCCACTGATCACCAGATGTCGTGGAGGCGCAATGGGCGCGGGTGTACCGAATCCCTGAATGGCGAAGCGAGCAAACGAATCAAGCAACAGCGGCAGGCCGGCACAGATCAGCAGCACGCCGATAACGCGCAAGGCGACAAACCCTGGAAGCGGCGGCGCCATCTGCCACCGGTCAATCCAGTAGGGCAAAAGGACGGCGATGCTGCCCGGCGCAATCACCAGAAACACAGCCGACCCGAGAATGGCTGCCGGACGATTCATGAACAGTTAAGAAGATAGCATCGAAGGCAGTCAAACATGAGCAGTTGGCAGTTAGTGTCCGACACCCAACAACGCCCCGACTAAGGGTGCCGTTGCCATAAAGCATTGGAATTCAGAGGACTCTTGATGAGATGCTAAAGGAAATAGTTCAGGCGGTTTTCCGTTCTCTTACCTGTAACTCCACTTTGCCTTCCACCTGCCGCAGCGTGAAACTCCTGGCGCAATTAGCGCACAACCAGAAGTTTTCAACGGCTGTGTGCTTTGCTTGCTGATTTTTTGTATGAAAACCAAAAAATCTGCCGCCATCAAGGCGCATCAGCGTTTTGGCGCATTTCGGATTGGCACACTTCGAGACCATGAGTCAGTGGCGGCTGCTTATTCTTAGACGCTAGTTGGCGATGCCAAGTCGCCCGTAATCGCAAGCTCCCGAATTCGCCTCCACAGTTTGGTTGCCCATTCAATTACAAGATTTAATCGCGATATCGCGTATTCACAAGCAACTCGGCCGAGCGATGTCGAAAGCTCACGTTTACAAGGGAAAAATTACGAGTCTCTGCTTTCTAAGCCCCGATTAGTTGTTTGCTTTCAATCGCCGCTATGGCAATTCACTTGCCTTTACTCATTATGGAAAACGATATGAATCATATGCATTACACCGGAGAAAATATTTTGCCGCCACAAAAACCCAGGAAGTCCGGGCAGGTTCCTTTTCTCAGTGGAGAAATGGTTCCTGTTTCCGGCATATGGCGGCCAGACCATTCACGCTGTCCCAGTTCTGGAGATATCTGGCTGCGCAAACAAACACTCTTTCCAGCATGTCCTGGCTGTGCTTCCTCAGCCGGGTTCACGTTGATAGAGGAGATCCTGCACATTTCGGAAGACCCTGATTTTCGGTAGGGGTCCCGGGAACACGGCTTCAGTGTGTTTCGAATTCGCCTCCGGCTATAATTCCTGCGACCGCCAGGAGGCGAAATGAAACGGGGTATTGCGTTTGCACTTGCCAGTATGTTGTTGTTCACTCTCTCCACACCTTGCTTTGCCGATTTTCAGTACACAGAAACCAGCAAGATCACTGGAGGCGCGGCTGCGGGCGCTATGAAGTTTGCCGGCGTCTTCAGCAAAGACGCGCGCCAGGCCACGCAAGGCACCACTTCCACCATTAGTTTTAAAGGCAACAAAATGCGGCGTGAAGACAGCATGGGCCAGGTTGAAATCATCGATCTTGACGGCCGCCGCATCACCCAGATCGATACCAAGAAGAAAACTTACTCCACCATGACCTTTGACGAGATGAAGGCACGCATGGAAGAAACCCGTAAAAAGGCGGCAGCGGAGCAGGCAAAGCGCAACAAAGAGCAGCCAAGCCAGGTGAAAATTACTCCGAAAGTCACCATCACGCCCGGCACCGGATCAAAGAAACTGCTGGACTATACCGCTAAAGAAACCAAGATGCGCGTGGACATGGAGATGACCTCCGACGATCCCAAAGCCAAGGGCCAGACCGCGAACATGTGGGTTGATTCTGATTCTTATATCGCGCCGGTAAAGGGCTATGACGAAGTAAAGCGCTTCTATCAGCGCATGGCCAAGGAAATGGATTGGGTTCCCGGAGCCATGATGGGTGGCAATGCGCAGATCGCGCCCGCGATGGTGGAATATCGCAAGAGCGCGACGGCCTTGAATGGCATGCCCTTGCTGTCACTAGTCAGCGTGGGGATGGCCGGCCAGCCCGGCGCGGCCCAGCAGACTTCCCACGACGATCAGAAATCCAGCGGTAATCCGATCAGCAGCATCGGCGGGATTTTCGGCAAGAAAAAGAAAAAAGATGACGCAGCCCAGGATGATAAATCTGAGTCAAAGCCCAGCGGTACACCGGGTTCCCTGATGGATACCACCACCGAAGTGACATCAGTTTCAACCGGCACCGTTGATGCAAACTTGTTCAAAGTACCCGACGGTTATAAACAGATAGAAGCCAAGAACGTGCAATAAACTTTCCAAGCCTAGCGAGAAACACGAATCGCCAAAGCGGCAGCGGCGCACATCTTAAGAAGAGTGCGCCGTTGCTTTGAATTCACCCTTCCTGGTCCCTCGGGACTTTAGCGGCTCGCCTTCTTCTTCCGCTTTGACCAGTGCTCCAGCCAGTACTTCAAGGACGCACATTCCTGGATCACCGCCTCAAGCTTCGGGATCGTCGTCTTCAACTCATCTTCCTCCACCACTCCGTCAGCCAGCGTGTTGGCAATGCTCTCCAGAGCCACGCCCACGTCCTTAATCAGGTTGGAAATGGCCTTGAACTCTTCTTCTGAAGTCTGCTTGGGATCGGGAATTTTGAATGCCACGCGTCCGGCCTGGCTTTCGAGCAGGTCCAGCGCTTCATAGTTGCGCAGGATGGTGCATATCCGCGGCAGCAGATAGGCGGGTAAATGCCGGTCACCGCGCATCCAGTACATCAATGATCGGTAATTGGTGCCGAGTTGCTGCGCCAGCAGCCGCACGTCGTACTCGGCTTTGGCCTCAATAACCTGGCTAAGGACCGTGGAAAGGGTTTTTGCGGGCACAGGGTAATCCAGAATTGTGAATTTGTCAGTTCAAAAACCGGGTCATTTTGAACGGTGAAAGTGCCCATTGTAGCTGAATTGCCTACCCTTTATATAACCGCTCTAATGAAGCTGTGTATTGAAGCAGTAACAAAGATGAACACCACCGAAGCGGTTTTGTTCTTGGTCTCGTTTGGTTACGTTTTTATAATCTTTGCCACCGGACAAAGATCTTATAAACATGAAGGCGATGGATTTGACAAGACCAGCGGTTCGAAGTACTTTTCCTATCCAGACCAGCATATTCTTTTCTTCCGCCGGGTACTTTCGGAGCGCAGTCCGGACCTTCAGGCGCGATTTTTGCGTCCAGGCAGCGGAGTGCAGGGCTGGTCATATGACTGGGGTCGCACAATGAAGAAGTGGTACAACTATTTCGTCTCTACGGATTCAGCCGATGCCCTCACCGGCGCGGATTCTTCGGGCGCCGGACCGTCGGGAGCCGCTGGAGGACAAAAGAGTCCTGCCCAAACCGTTGCCGAGATCGCATCCAGCGTGGCCGCAGAGCCCAAGTTCACCAGTCCTGTCTCCAAGGCCGGAACCTTTGACGAGATCTATCAGGCCGCGGAAATCCCAGCTGCACCCCAGGGTTATTCGATTATGAAGGTGGCGGAGATGCTCCAGAGTGAGCATATCCGCTCCATGCCGACCGACGTAAAACGGTCCACCATCCTCGTAGCGCTGGATGCAGCCGGAGTCGACATCAAGGATGTGATTCAGGACGCGGTGCGTCGCGATAAAGCGCTGGATGGCTATGAGCGGGTCCAGGAGCGCGCCATTACAGATTTGGAAGCGCGCAAGAACCAGGAAAATGCACAGATCCAGGCAGAACTCGATAAATATGTTGCTGAGCAACGGGCCAAGATTCAAAGCAATAATGATGACGTCACGAAAGAGAAAGAGCGTTTCTTCGGCTGGCGTCTGAAAAAGCAGCAGGAAGAAAAGAAGATCGCTGACGCCGTTGCGCCTTTCGTGACAGAGAACCCAATTACAACCGGGGCCGGTGCTACATCGCCCGCGCCAAAACCAGCAGGACCAAAGCAGTAAGCAAAAGGAGCTTTTATGTGGCAGCGTTTTACCAGACTCATTCGCTCATTCGTCGGATTCTTCATCTCCACGGCGGAAAACCCGGAGATCATCCTCCAGCAGAACATCCGCGACATGAATGACCAGGTGCCGCGCATGAATGAAAGCATTGCCATGGTTAAGGCCAACCAGACCTTGCTGGAGCGCGAAGAAGCAAAGTACCAGGATGACGTTGCCAATTTGACGGCCAAGGTAAAATCCGCGATCCAGGCCAATCGCGATGACATTGCCGCCAGCTTTGCCACGCAGTTGCAAAGCACCAAGGGCGCGCTGGCCCGCACGCAAGGCCAGCTCACCACTGCCCGCGCCGCCTTTGACAAAGCTATGGCCGTAAAGAAAGCTTTCATGCAGGAAAAAGACCGCAAGACGCAGGAAGCGCTCTCCGCCATCGCAGATTACCGTCGCGCCCAGTGGCAGAAGAAGGTTGCCGACGTGATGGAACAGTTTGACGTGGCCGGCATCAGCCAGACGCATGACGAGATGGTCCGCAAAGTCGAAGAGATGACCGCAGTCAATGAAGCGCGCATGGATATGGCCATGGGCAACGTTGACCAGCAGAAAATGAAAATCGAGGAAGAAGCGCAGAACATCCAGGCTGGCGAACTGGTCAAGCAATTCAAGATTGAGATGGGATTGGCTTCGCCTTCCGCCGCCGGAACGAGCGCTACGCCGGAAAAAACCATCGGGGGCAAGGAACCGCAGAGGACGTGAGAAATTTGGTAATTGGGTAAGTTGGTAATTGGGTAAGTTGGTAATTGAAAATCAACACCCATTTGACTGAAACACACGTAAGCGATTTGGAGCGCAGCGACAGCAATAAGGGCGAGCCCGACCACGCGGCGAAGCCCGCTGGTTCAGGAGCTGGCAATATTTAATTCGGAAAAAGCTCTTTAGCGATTTTGGAGCAGAGCGACAAGGAGAGAAGATGGCCGTAAAGATTGAAAAAGGTGGATGGATCCTGATCTTTCTGATTGGGCTGGCGCTGGTCGGCTATAGCCTGGTGAGATATGGCGTCATCGACAGCAGTAAATTCGGGGGCAGCGGCAGCAGCAAGAGTTCGGCCAGCGGTGACCGAGTCGATACCACGAAGCCTCTGGAACTGCCTGCCTCTTCCACTACGGACGACAACGCGGAAGTTCGCATCCGCGTGAACGTCTGGGTTGGATGCGTAGGTGGACTCGTGGCCAATGGCGGGCTTGAAACTGCGCCCGACTCTATCTTTGCCAAGAAAGGCCTGAAGGTTTCCTTCAAGATCATCGACGACTGGACCGAAGGCGCTTCAGCCCTGGCCACCAATAACGTTGACGTGATGCTGACGACGCTGGACGTTTACGCCAAAGATTACGGCCAATTCCAGGAAAAGGGCTTTGGCTCGCACGCATTCCTCATGGTTGATTGGTCACGCGGAGCTGACGGCGTAATCGGCAAGCAGGGCATCAACAGCATTGAAGACCTTGCCGGCAAGACCGTGGCTTTCGCGCCTTATACGCCTTCGCACTTCCTCCTATGGAACGGTCTGAAAGCCTCTGGCCTGAGCACCGACCAGAAGAATGAAATCTTCAAGAACGCTGTCCACACCAAAGACGGCATCGAACCCGCGGTACTTTTCGCCCAGGAAAAAGTAGACGCTGCTGTGGCCTGGGACCCGGACATGAGTGACGCGGTCACCAAACGTGCGGGAGCCAAAAAGATTTATGACACGCGCGTTGCGAACCGTCTCATCGCCGATATCCTTGTCGTAAGCGACCGCTTTGCCGCCAAGCATCCGCAAACGGTAATGAAGTTGTCCCAGGGCTGGATTGAAGGCGTGGAGTTCATCCATGCGCAGCCTGCCCGCGCTTATAACCTGATTGGCACCATCAAGGACTTCAACATCCCTTCCGACCTCGCCAAGACCATGCTGGAGGGCGTAAAGCTGGCCGACTATGCGGACAACACTTCCTTCATGGGCACGCAAGGCTCTAATTCCGACTATGCCAACATCTTTGGCATGGCCCAGGATATGTACCGGGAGCTGCGGATGATCAAACGAACGTCAAACGCTGAAGACAGCATTGACCGTCGTTACATCAAGCAGATGAGCGGCAGCTTCTCCACCGCTTCCACTGAGCAGCCTATTGAGTATCACCAGCCCAGCAAGGGCGCAACGCCTATCGCTACGCAACATCGGTCTATCTACTTTGATCCAGCGTCAGCCCACATGAGCCTGGATTCACGTGCCGTCGTGGATGAGGTCGGCGGACAGATGCGCGCCTATGAGAACACCATTGTCGATATCGAAGGCAACACGGACGCGACCGGCCAGCGCGGTTATAACATGCAGCTTTCTCGCCAGCGCGCCGACGCCGTGAAGCAATATCTGATGGAAAAATACGGCTTCCCGGGAGCGCGCTTCCGGATCGCCGGCAACGGCCCGGACAAGCCTCTGGACACCAACGCCACGCCTGAAGGCCGCGAGAAAAATCGCCGGACAGACATCAAGTTGTACGCCAACCCGGGCGAGTAACCGGAATAGAGAAAACTATGGCCGAGTTGCTCACAATCCGAAAAGAAACTTCGCGCACCACCAAGCTGGTTCTTGCAACTGTGGCCTGGGTGCTGGTCGTGCTGATATGGTCACTGATAACGCGTTGGGAGCTGATCAGCACATATGTTTTTCCCACACCGCTGGAAGTTCTGCGCGCGTTTAAGCCGCTCTTCACGGAACGCGGCCTGCTGAGCAATGTCTATGCCAGCTGGCTCCGTATCGGCCAGGCGTTCCTGTGGTGCGTCGTCATCGCTGTGCCGCTCGGACTGCTGATGGCCGCCTTTCGCTGGGTCAATGACCTGGTGAATCCTGTGGCCGAGCCCATGCGCTCCATGCCGACCACTGCTTTCCTGCCTGCATTCATCGGCCTCTTCGGGATCGATGAAACCATGAAAGTCGCGTTTCTCTGGTTCGGCATGTTCTTTTACCTGCTGGCCGTGGTGGTGGAAGAAGTCAATCGGGTTGACACTTCTCTTCTGGAGACCGCATACACCCTGGGCGCAAAAAAATATCAGGTAATGTGGCTGATGTTTCGCGCATCGATTCCCGGCATCTTCTCCTCGTTCCGCATTCTGTATGACATTGGCTGGACCTACGTGATCCTTGCGGAAATCGTGAATCGCAAGAAAGGCGTGGGCGCTATGGTGCAATCAGCCTATGAGTTTCACCAGCCCGATTTAGTTTATGCCGGCATCATCGCCATTGGTGTGGCCGCGTTCATCTTCCGCTTCATGCTGACCATCTCAGAAAAATTGCTCTTCCCGTGGCGACAGGTGGCGCAATCAGGCTCAGAGTCATCCGTGGCCATAACCGGCAGCCGGGGCCGCAAAAAGGCTGTGAGCCGTGGAGAATAAGAAATCCAAGATCAGCATCAAAGACGTCTCGCGGATCTTCTATTCTCCCAGCGGCGAACGAATTGACGCACTGAAAGACGTCAACCTTGAAGTGGAGGACGCGTTCTCCGCCGCCGGGCGCGATATCGGTGAGTTTCGTGTGCTGCTTGGGCCTTCCGGCTGTGGCAAGTCCACTCTGTTGCGCATGATCGCAGGCCTGGATAAACCCACCAGCGGCCAAGTGCTGGTGAACGGAGAGATCGTTACCCATCCTGGTAAAGACCGCGGCATGGTCTTTCAGAAATACACTTCGTTTCCCTGGCTTACGGTTTCTGAGAACATCGCTTACGGCATGAAGATCAATGGCGTCCCGGAGGCCCAGCGCAAGGAGACGGTCGATCGTCTGCTCAAATCTGTTGGCCTGACCGAATTTGCCAATGTCTACCCGGAAACGCTCTCTGGTGGAATGCAGCAGCGCGTCGCCATAGCCCGCACTCTGGCTTTGCGCCCTTCGGTCATCCTGATGGATGAGCCTTTCGGGGCGCTCGACGCCCAAACCCGCAGTGACATGCAGCAGCTTTTGCTGCAAATTTGGGACGAAACCGCGTGTACAATTCTGTTTGTTACGCATGACGTGGAAGAGGCGGTTTATCTGGCTGACAGGATCTTCATCATGAGTTCGCATCCCGGAACGATTGTGGAAGACGTGGAAGTGCCGTTCGACCGGCCGCGCGACCTGGGCCTGAAGGAAAAGAGCGAGTTCCATGAGCTTCAGCATTATGTCCTCGGCCGCCTCAAGAGCGCTCCTGGAATCGGCGGCCACGTGAGGGTGAGCATCTAATGGGGTTCGGCGGCAGCTTTTCAGGTTCCAGCTTGCCGGATGCGCCCGGCCCGGATGATTCCAAGAAGGAACCTAACTTCGTCAAAGAAGCTTTTAATATCCAATACAACTGGATTGCCCTGGGCGGCGCCGCAGCAGCCGCTTTGATTTCCGGTACAGCGATTCCGCTGGTCCTGGCCGGCGGACTTGAACTGATGTACCTGGCCGTGGTCTCGCAGCATCCTCGCTTCCAGCGGCTGGTGCGCTCCTGGAAATTTGCCGAGGAACAAAAGCACAACGAGCAAAAACTCGGCGATATGCTGCGCAGCCTGCCGCCAGACATGCAAGGCCGTTACATCAAGCTTGCTGAAGTGTGTCGCTCGATTCGCGGCAATTTTGCCCAGCTATCCTCGACATCGCAAATTTTCGTCCAGCAAATGGATCAGCGGCTGGAAGGCTTGTTACACGGATATGTCCGCCTTCTCTCTGCCGCCTTCCA
>DASXIL010000231.1:0-3379 GCA_036497985.1 Candidatus Angelobacter sp.
ATCGCGCGCCAGCAGCAGGCCGCTGTTCGGTTCCAACACTCCACATGTGACATCGTTGAAGCGGAGTTGCGGCCAGCGCCGCGCAATCTCTTTAGTCGTGAGTTCTTCGCGGTCGACTCCCGCCTGCACTAGCACGCTGCACAAACTTTTTAAATATGCATCGGCGTCATTGCTCAGCCAGAGAACGCCGGTCTGGCGGAAGATTTCTCGCCCGGTGCGCGAGGCAAAGTCGCGCCACATGGGCAACGATCGCATGGCCCAACGCGTGTAAAGCTCATCAGGACCGTAGCCCATGCGAATCACGCGCGTTTCGCCGCCGGAACTGGCCCGGCTGTTCGCGGGTCCATAAGCATCCAGCAAGGCGACCGATGCGCCGCTCTGGCGCAAGAAATGCGCCGTCCATGCGCCAAAGACGCCGGCGCCGATTACAGAGAAATCACATGATCGATTCATTCGGATTCTTCGATGTCCGTGTCTTTAACTCAGCTACCCTTGCTCGCATTCCCGCCGTAAAGGCGGAGAGAGCAGTCACAAGGTCCTCAATGGCACAACCGAGGCTTTTGAAAAGCGTAATCTGGTCCTCGCCTGTGCGGACTGCTTTCTTCCCGCTGGCAATCTCGTGTAGATCGGCAGCGATGTGCTCTCGGCCTATGGTTCCATTCGCAATCGGGATAAGCAGATCGCCAGCCTCGGCCAATGCGCCTTCATATGTATCCACCACTACTCGCGCCCGCCGCACGGTTTCGTCATCCACTTCGCGCGTATGTGGCTGAAAAGCGCCCACCAGATTCAGGTGCGTGCCCGGCATGAGCCAGTGACCGTCAAACAGCGGCTCTATCGCGGTGGTGCATGTGCAAATCACGTTAGATTCGCGTGCGCACGTTTCAGCCGTCACTCGCTCAACCTTGATACCTTGTTCTGCTTTCATCTTTGCACAAAAATCGCTCAAGTCGGATCTGCCCGACCCGCAGACCAGGAAACGTTTGAACTCGCGCACGCGAGGTAAGACGGCAAAATGGATCGCCGCCTGCCGGCCGCTGCCGAAAATCCCCAGCGTTGTCGCATCTTTGCACGCCAGCAAATCCGTAGCCACGGCTGAAGTCGCAGCCGTTCGAAGATCGGTGAGGTAATCCGCTTCCATCCTTGCCACCGCTTTGCCGCTGGCTGCGTCCAGCAGCTCATACGTCGCATGCACACCATGCCTGCCTACGCTGACCAGCTTCACCCCGGCGACTTGAAGGGCCGAATCGTAACAAGGCATGATCAGCAGTACCGCGCCGCCAAGTTGCAATGAACTGCGCACCGGCATCCGGACAGTCGAAAGGCCACGGGCGAATCCGGCATGGATTACCTCAATTATCCGGTCCACTTTCACCAGACCACGAAACTGTTCTTCAGTGAGAAAAAGCATACTATTTGGTATTTGCCTGGAAGAGTCAAACCGTGTCGGTATGCTATGCGGTTTCGAACTTGCAGCCAAATACTAAGTACCAACTACTTCTTTCGCTTCCCTGCCCGGGCCAGGATCCGGCGTACCTTCTTTGGCGACACAGAAAGCCGCTTGGCCACGCGTGCGACCTTCCTGTCTTCTTTTTCCCAGACTTTGGGAATCACGATTTCGGCAAACTGCTCAGTCAATTCCTGAAAAGTCTCCTCGCCGGTAATTCCCTGTGACCACGCCCGCAAAAGCGGATCAATGCTGCCCTTCGGCATCACTTTCTGTTTCAAAAGCTGCAGCTCTTCCCAAAGATCGTCATAGTCAACCGCTTTTAAAAATGAACTGGCGAGTTCGCAACAGCGCTTGGCATCCTCCGTGTCATGGATGGCCGGATGGCAAGCCGTTAGACCGCGCCATATGTAAGCCCGCGCCAGCAGGCGATGGTTCTGGGTGTGCTTGGCCGCTTCCACCGCTTCGCGAGCGTAGTCGCGGGCGGCCTGCGCGTGTTCCCAGGTGTGCGTACTGCCTTCAATCTCTTCTTCCAGCTTTCCATTCTCCACTTCGCATTGAAGAAGCCGCGCGCGGGCCATCAGGATGGAATCGTTGACTTGTTTGCCCAGTTCAAAGGCCTGCGCCGCCTGGACGCTGGCATTATCAAGATCCCCTACATCAAGGTAGAGCAGCCCGCGATTTTCCAGCACGCTGCCAATCCCATGATGATGGTTGTGGTGGCGATAAATATTTTCAGCCAGGTCAAGATTGGCAAAAGCTTTGGCGCGCAGTTCCTCATGCTGTCGCAGCTGTGCCTGTTTTTGGTCGCGCGTGGCGATGGTTTTGGCGCCCTGGCGTCGCTCTCTTTCCGCGTCAATCTGCTTGCCCATTTGGACTGCCACCAATCTCTGCACATACGCGATGTTGGTTAGCGTCCGCGCAAGGTTTCTGTGCTGCGGATTCGTTTTCTGGAAATGCTCAATGGCGCGGGAAAAGAATTTCAGGGCTTCCTGATAATGTCCCTGGCGGCGCACCATGCGGCCATGGGCAGAATAAATATTGCCCAGCGTGATGTGATCATCGCTGTTGCGCAGCGCTGCTTCGGCTTGGTCCAGAATGCGCGCCGCTTCGCGGTACTGCCCTTTCTGGAATAGCAGCCAGCTTTCCAGGACGCGCATGACAGCGGCCATGTTAGGAAAACCCAGCACTTGCGCCAGTTCGCGTCCGACTCCGGCGCGCTTCAGGGCTTCATCATACTCGCCCTTCTTGCGGTGGCAGCGGGCGTTCCAGAAATGCGCTATCGCAACCACCTCCTTGTCTTCCACTTCGTCCTGCATGGAAAGCACGAGATCGAATTGACGCAAAGCTTCATCAGGATTGTCACGCAGAAGCGCAAGCAAACCTTCAGCCATTCGAAGTTGAAGGAAGTCGCCTACAGAGAGCCGCCCGCGCTTCTCCCGCGGAAAACGCGCAAGCGCTTGCTCAATCAAAGCAGGTTCGCCATACCCGATATCTACCCACTGCGCAAGGCACCCTACAAAGGCAGCAGAATTCGGCTGCTCCGGGCCAACATGCGCGAAGAGATGCTCATGGCGGTTGAGCAATTCAATACCGCTGGAGACGTGGCGCATCGCGAGGTTGTACCTCAATTCATGGAGAAGCTGGCGGGGTACGCCAGAATTTTTCTTCTTATTGAGCCGAGCTGTGGCCACAGTGCTGAGAATGATAGCACTTTTTTGTCCAAGTCGTCCGAATCGGACGACTTGACTTGCACCCCGAACTGCACACGCATCTAATGGGGGCGGCGGAAAGAAATTTCTGCCCGCAATCATAGACAGAGATATATGGAGGCTTCACCGTGAGACAGACCCCAGAACAACGCTTACAGGAAAGATGGATACAAGATCCCCGCTGGACGGGCATTGAACGGCCTTACTCGGCCAAAGATGT
>DASXIL010000232.1:0-9329 GCA_036497985.1 Candidatus Angelobacter sp.
GCCTCGCGGGCCAGTTCCTGCATTAGATGGATGTAGTTTTCTCCGCGTGGCATCAGCGGGCGCGACGCCCGGTATCTTCCGCAATGTACATGATTTCGTGCTTGAAGATGAACAGATTGGGCGAGCCTTCACGCGTAAGGCGGACCATGCCTACGTCGTAGTATTCAATCCAGCCGTGCAACGCTTCACCGCAAACAAGTTTCACGGTCACAGGCGTCTGTTTCTCACCCAGGGCTTTCAGGTAAGAGGACTCCATGCCTGTATCATCCGGAGGCGGAGTTTTGGTGGTCTTTTTAGTAAAGGCTGGGGCGGTTGCACGGAACGACATGCCCAGTATTGTAGCCCAAAATTCATTAATTCGTTATTAATTTAACGCGCTGCCAACGGTCGGTGCGATGACAAATTTTCAAATATTGTCGCCCTCAGCGACGCGCGAACCCGGCGAAACTGGAATGAGCGCAAGTCGAAGAATCCCGACAATATTTCCTCTGACATGGAGCCTCAGGGAATTCTCTAAAGACAGCTTTTCCAGATCGGCTGGGTAACAGCATTGGATAGAATTCCTTGATGCGTTTGGCAACTGTGAACACAGAAAAAATATCCGCTCGGCAACTGTTCTTCGCTTGCCTACTAGGGCTTGTGTCAGGTTTCATTCTAATCACTTTGCCAGAGGTTCTTCACCGGGAGCACATGGAGTCACTCTTCGTCCTGATGGACGCTTCCGTGAAGAACATGTCTGCGTTGCGCTTGCTTCTCTTGTTGGCTGGCGGTTTTTGCTGGGGTCTTGCGCTGAGCTGGCCGTACTCGCTCTGTGCGGCGATCTGTCAAGTTGGCAGTCTGCCGATCTTCGCCGTGATTGAAATGTTGAAAGACTCGACCTCGCACAATCTTTGGCCATTCGAGTTTCTCATTTATACTGCTTTAGCATTGGTTCCGTTGCTCGGTGTGAGCGCTGCATGGTTAATGAGGAAGCTCTTAAAGATGACAAACAAACCCGGGAATAGATGAAAGACGGGCCGGGTGCCACGGTATCGCCCTATCCCACCCTTCCCTTGTTCCTTCGCGTTCTTTGCGGTCTTTGCGGTAAGGTCTGCTCGCTACCTTGCCGGCGCCGTGTAATACCCCGCGCGATGGCGCACCTGATAAGCTCGTCCTTCAGGGTCTTTCTTGCTGAGCTCCACCTTGATTCTGCGGAAAGGTGAATCTGAAATTTTTCGGGTGGGATAAAACGCCAGAAGATATTGCGTGCGTAATTCGTCGCTGATTTTGCGGAAGGCTTCATCCAGTTGCTGCTGGCCTTCAGCATAATAATATTTGCCGCCGGTATCATTGGAAATCTGGATCAGCGCGTGTTCGCCGCCCAGGTTGCGCCCTGCATCGGCCTCAACTGGGACAACAATAATGCTATACACGATTGCCTCCGCCTGCTGTGCCCGCCGCAAAGCGCCGTTATAGTCGGCCTTGCTGGTGGTGTCTCCGCCGTCAGTAATCAGGACCAGCACCTTGCGTCCTTCGCGGTCCAGCAGGGACTCTGAGCATAGAAAAATTGCGTCGTAGATGGATGTTCCCGGACCGGTCCGCAAATTGTCGATGCCTCGCTCAATGATCTTGAGGTCAGAAGTGAAGCGCGTCAGCTGATCAATGTTCTCGGTCACTTGAAAAACCGAGAGACGGTCTTCGTTCCGCAGGATGGAATGGACAAACCTATGTGCCGAGGAAGTTTCAAGCTTGAAGTCGCGCAGGGTGCTCGGACTGGTATCAATGGCCAGCGCGATGCTCAACGGGATGGCGGATTCCTTCTCAAAGACTTTGATCGTCTGCGGCACGCCATCTTCCAGCAGTTGGAAATCGTCTTTGGTCAGGTCGGCCACCGGAGCGCCACGCGAATCAGTCACGGTGGTAAAGACGTTCACCAACCGCACGTTCACGCGGTAGGTGGATTCGTCTTTTTGCGATTGTGATCCCGGCGGGATACGGTCTCCCTTTTGCGGGTCCTGCGCGACGGCATGTACGCTGCGCAGGCAAATCACCCCTACTAACAGGCAAGCCAGACTGAACCACGGCGGCAAAGCGCGAGTTCGATTCATAATTATCAGCGGGTATTCTGGAAAACGGGTATTCTGAAAAATTTAGATGCAAACTGCGGTAAAGAGTTATTTGCTTACTCGAATTTCTTCAGGAAAAGGTTCACCATCGGCCCAGACAGCGCCATCCTCAAAGTACTCCTTTTTCCAGATCGGGACAGTTTTCTTTAACGTATCGATCAGCCATCGACAGGCCTCAAAAGCGGCCACTCGATGCGCAGACGCGACCCCGATCAGCACACTGGTTTCTCCAATCTCCAACCTTCCCAGCCGATGGACGAGGCAAACATCGCGGACCTTAAATTGTTCAAGCGCCGCCTGGGCCAGCTTTTCCATCTCATTTAAAGCCATGGACTCGTAGGCTTCATAGTCCAAAAACAAAGTACGTCGGCCGCGCGTATTATTGCGCACAATTCCATCAAAAAATAATGCCGAGCCGTCTTCCGGACGCTCCAGGTTCTTTCTAATCGCATGAATATCAATGGGTTCGCGCACAATGGCGCAATGCGCGGACTGGAGTTCCGCCGCTTTGGATTTACCGCCGCTGACCGGCGGCAGCAGGCCAACCTCGTCGCCTTCCTTGAGCAGCGCCGATCCCTGGGCGTATTCCTGGTTGATGGAGCATGCAATCGATTTGGTCAAGCCCTGAAATTTTGGATAGTGGACGGAATAATGGTCCATCACGGCTGAAAGCCGCGCGCCGGAATCCAGTTCCAGCGCTTCTTCCTGACGGCCAACAATGTCTTTGAGCTGCCCAAACAGCAGCACCTTAACACGCATGTCTATAAGGATAGCGGAAACCGGGCGTGGAGCGGTTGACAAGTTTTTGCCGGGAAACTTCCTTTTTGCGGGTGTAAATTCCTTGCCTTGCTCATTTATTGCGGCCTAGAATCATTCAGCTAAACGTCCTGGTTTCCACGGAGGTGGAACTGTGAGATTTTCTATTCGTTCCGTTGCTTTGGCGATAGTTCTATGCTCTCAGTTGGGGTTTAGCTTGCAGGCTGGCGCTCCCGTCTTTATGTTCAGTGGATTCGGGCTGGACGACGATACCACCATGGTAAACGGCTTGTTGAAGAGCAGAAGTGTGACCATCGCCAACTTTGGCACAGCGCCTCTGAACATTTCCAGCGCGACGATTTCGGGATCAGAATTCACTTTCACTCCTTCGTTCCCCATTCCTGTGCCTGCCTCCATTCCGCCGAACGGTACATTGGGCCCGTTTGTCGTGGTGTTCAGCCCCTCCGGCCCTGGAGTGCGTACTGGCCAAATTCTGGTGCAGGATGACGCGCCGGGAAACCCCCATACGATTCCGCTGCAGGGCTTTGGAGTGGCGGTGGCCCCCGGGGATTTTGCCATCCTGGGCGAGCACAACATCCCGCTGGCGGCTTCGGTGGCCGCTGGCGGAACTGCAACTTTTCGCCTCGTAGTCACCGGGAACCAAAACACGATCACTTTGAAGTGCAGCGGCGCGCCCCAGGCGGCTGACTGTACCGTGCTACCATCCGTCACTCTTGGCACACCTTCCATCCTGGGTAGCGATTCCAGTGAGATTTTTCTAGTCTCAGTTAGCACCATAGGAACGGGACCAGTTGGGTCGCTGCGCCCCACACTATCAGCACTCTGGTCGTCTCTTGCCATCGCATTTGGGGTGGCTCTGGCAGTTGGATATAAGCGCGGTCCGCGGGTCGCAGTCCTGACGCTCTGTGTCAGCGCAATGCTCGCCGGCATAGTTACCTGCGGCGGTACAAGCAAGGTAACTAACAACCTCAGTACATTCTCAACTCCACCTGGTACCTACACTCTTACCTTAACGGCAACCGGCAACGGCGGAACTGGGACTGTCCATAGCGTGCCGATTACGGTAGTCGTGCGTCCCTCTGGCACGCCCTAGAGCGGTCTTGAAGCGCTAAGCAGGCTACGAGCCACATTTGTCCCTGCCAACGGGAGTCCCGACGACTTTTCTCCGGGATGTGGGGGGATTTCGTTAACTTTTGTGGGCGGAGATTAAGTTTCGTATAGGGGGCGAACGGCACTAACTTGCTGCAACTTTTATGCGTCTAATAACGTATAAGCCATTAAGGCTAACGCACAGTTTACGATTTATCCGGAGCGGTTTCACGCACTGCTCCGGAAATTTTTTTGCCTTGGGATGAAATACGTCAACGCCCTTGCCGACGCGTCTTACGGAACGACGATCCCCATGTTTCGCGTCATTTGCAGGGTTGCGGTGCGGAACTCGCCGGAATCGGAAGCAAAAGACGCCTTCCCGCCGGAATAAGCCGCAACCTGCTCCAGCAGCGCCCGCTCTGAAGCGCCGCCGGCATTCAACCCAATGCAGTCAATACGCACGCCGGCTACCTGGCTGCGGAAGGTGAGACTGTCTGAGGTGGTTTGCCAGCTGCGTCCGTCGGAGATAACGAGCAGAACGCGGTTGCCATTCTTGCCGATCCGCTTCAAGTGTCCGGCCGCAAACGTAATTCCAGAGATCAGCGCCTTACCTTGCTTGGGGCGTATCTGGCCGAGCGCTTCTTCCAGGAGCTTGTCGTCGGCCGTGAGGTCCTGCTCAAAATCAAGCTGGTCACTAAAGACCAGAATGCAGGCTTCATCGTTGACTCGCAGGTTTCTTACGATGTCTTTCAACGTGGCAATAATCGCCTGTCGGTTCTGGCTGGTCAGCAGCGATGTCTCAATCAGTATGCCCAGTGACACTGCTTCAGAAGGCGCAGCTATTACTTTGGGACGATTTACGGGAGCATACGGCGACGCCGCGGTGTCACGCGAAGGCGGCTCATGCAATGTGTCTTCAAATCCAAAAGGCGTTTTTTTCTTCGAGGATTTTGTTGTGGTAGAAGCCTCAGCTGTCTCTGTGCGCTTTGCCGAGGCTGAATTGTTGGCGGCAACTGAAGAGTTCCCCCTTGAGGGCTGACTTGTACGGCTCGATGCTGTTACGGTGTTTGCGGAAGGCTTGCCGGTCTCCGGATTGGGCGGCGCGTCCAATGCCGCTGCGCTGGCCTGATAGCGTTGCCATCCCTCCGCTTTGCCGCCGTCTTTTACATAGGCTCGCCACGCATAATTGGCAATCTCCTGCCCCTGCGGTGTTCCTCCGGTCAAATTGGCGGCCCGCGCCAGATACCAGTAGCCGCGATATTGATCGCGGTTCTTGCCGTTTAACAGAGCCAGCCCCATGCCATAAACCCACTGCGCATTATTGGGATCACTGATCACTGCTTGCTCTAAGGCCATTCGCGCCTGCGGATAATCTTCAATTGCCAGATAACTCAAACCAACCGCGCCATTGAGCATAATGGCTACCTGCTGCTTGAGTATTTGGAAGTTTCTATCCAGCATGCCTTCAGGCTTGCTCAACTGATCAAGGCTGCTCATGGCTGAATTCAACTGTGCCAGCCGGTTCGCCGTAACGCCTTTATCGCGCGAGGCAGACGACATGTCCTGATTGAGCACGGCCACAGCGATCGGATTGCCTGGTGAGAGGGCCAACAATTCTTTTGCCCGCTGCGTACTCTGTGAGGGATGGCTTAACCGAAGGTGGTCCCAGACAAGAAATTCCAGCGCGTCCATTTTCAATTTGCTGCCACCAGCCATAGCTACATATCGATCCATGGCGGTGATGCGCTCAGAAATAGTCGATTGCTTGATGGCGTCAGCGTAAGCGCTGATGCTGCTGCCGGCAGGCTGGGCCTGCGCGCTGCAAGAAACCTGGGCAATCGCCACAACCAGAATGAGCGACAAGCTGAATGAGACCCAGATCGGCAATTTCAGCCACTCTGAAAAGGCAGAGTTGCGTCCGGAAGTTCCAATCTCCAACATGGGGTCCTCGCGACAATAGGGAGTTAGAGATTTGGATGCTCCGATCAGTGCTGCTGCTGGCCCAAAAGCTCGCTTAGCATGGGAACTAGGTAGCGATTTTCACGTAGCTTGGTCAGGTATTCATTCCGAAGCTATCTATTTGGTTCTTATGATCTTACAGGTTCCCAGGTCGCTGATTGCTACTAGGACTAAAGCCGGGATATACTGCAAGGTAAGTAGCTGGAACTAGCCCACACGAAAAGAATCGAGGGCCCACCGTTATGAGAACCTTCTCTCTGATCTGCGTGCTTTGGTGCATTCCAGGCTGTTTTGCACAACCCTTTGCCCATACTTCCCGCGAAGCCCTGGCGAGCAATCTGGCTGCTACAGAGGCCGGCTTTGAGCCTGTGACGAACCAGCCAGGCGCACCGGTGCGCTTCATGTCGCACGGCCCCGAATACACGGTTCAGTTAGCGCCCGGCGAGATACAGCTCACCTTTGACCGTGGCACTAAGACCCGGGTGGTGCCAGAGGTGGTGCGCATCACTCTTGCAGGAGCCAAACGCAACAGCACCCCCCAGTTTTCCGATCCGCTACCGGGAGTGACCCACTACTACATCGGCAACGATCCGAGTCAATGGCGAACCAACGTCCAGCGCTTCCGCCAGATACGCTATGGAGATGTATATCCGGGAATTGACCTGCTCTTTTATTGCCGGCGCCAGCAGCTTGAATTCGATTTTAATGTCGCGCCCGGCGGGGGCATGTCAGCCATTTCCCTGAAGATTGCAGGCGCAACGGTGCGTGAATACGACGGCAATTTGCAGATTGTAACCCCCGGCGGGAACGTGGCGGTGTTGCAAAAGCCGGAGCTCTATCAAATACGTGCCGGGCAGCGGCAGAGCGTGAGTGGCGGCTATGTGATTCGGTCACAACACGAAATTGCGTTAGCGGCAGGCACCTATGACAGGCAGCTGCCACTGGTGATTGATCCCGCACTTATCTATTCCACTCTGGTAGAAAACGTTTCAGGCACGGCAGCGGCCAATGGCGGGGAACTGGAAAACTCCAGAGCCATCGCGGTGGATGGAACAGGTGCGGTTTACGTGCTCGGGGTCGCCGCGGACACCACCTTCGTGTTGAAGTTCGACGCGACCGGTACGGCCCTGGTTTATAAAACAGTTTTGGGCACGAGCGTTTCTCACAGCTCTGCCATCGCAGTGGACGCAGCAGGAAACGCATACGGTGTCGGAACCACCAAAGGTACGTTACTTCCTGTAACCACCGGCGCATTCAGCACCGCTTTCGCCTGCGGCATTTCCGTTGGAGACTGTACCGCACCGTTTGCCTTTAAGCTTGATCCGCAGGGCAAATTAGTTTTCTGCACGTATCTGGTGAATGCAACTGCGATCGATTCTGCCGGGCCTTTGCCTGCCTCCATCGCGGTGGACGCAACCGGCGCTCTGTACATCGCGGGAGGTCTGGACGATCCTTCCTCAGTCACCTTTGTTACTCCAGCCACCATGCCTGGCCTCACGACTACCGTCGGAGCCTTTCAGCCGGTGAAGAAGAGCAATTCCAATCTATTTGCCATGAAGCTGCACCCGGATGGGTCGTCGGTTGACTACGCAACTTATATCGGCGGCAGTGGAATAGACAACTTCGGCGGCATGGCCATTGACTCAACCGGCGTTGCTTATATAGCGGGAGGGACAGCTTCAACGGATTTTCCCACTACTCCCGGGGCGTTTCAGACACAAAACATGGGTGACAGCGCTGTGTTTCTAAAACTGAAGAATGACGGCTCAGGACTGTTGTATTCCACGTTTCTCGGAGCTGGGGGAACTCACTCCAGGGCCCTCTCCATAGCCGTTGATACTTCCAATGCCGCATATCTTACGGGCGAAACCGATGGCCCTGGGTTCCCCACTACTCCTGGAGCGTTCCTGCCCAA
This sequence comes from Candidatus Angelobacter sp., assembly GCA_036497985.1. Lineage (GTDB taxonomy): Bacteria > Acidobacteriota > Terriglobia > Terriglobales > Acidobacteriaceae > Angelobacter. Next base: position 7,846 of record DASXIL010000232.1, read on the forward strand.
CGTAAGCGGACCGGCACCCGGACGGGTTGGCACAGGCAATACTTTTAATGACACGTTCGCTTCCAAATTCGATGCCACCGGAAATCTCACATTCTCCACCTACGTGGGCGAGGGAGCTTTCCTGCCAAAATTTCGCGGGGAGTTCAACGCATTTTACGGCCTCAAGTCAGTGGCGGTAGACAGCTCCGGGGTGTACATGATTGGAATCAGCAACAATGCGAAGTATCCCACCCTACATTCGTTTGCCCCGCTATTTGAAGAAAGCCTGTTTTTAACCAAGCTTGACCCGACAGGGTCCGCTTTAGTCTATTCGACTTTTTTCGACTCCGATCAGACCCCCACGCTGCTTGGGGCCTCTGGCCTGGCCGTGGATAGTTCGCAAAATGCGTATCTCACCGGTTTTGCGTTCCCCCAGGCTCCCGGTCTTTCTGGCGCACCTACCACAGACAGCGCCTTTCAAACGGCGCCACAGTTGTTTGGCACCTTTCCGGGGTTTCCCTCCCAGATGTTTTTTGTTGCCAAGATTGCCTCCGCTCTCGGCGCTCCAGTTCCGGTTCCCATTCCGCGGGTTTTCAATCTAGATGTGCACATGGCAAACCAGCGAACCGTTCCCGTGCCGGTGCAGCTCAGCAACTTTGGCGACGCTGACCTGACTCTGGGCTCGATCACCATTAGTGGACCGAATGCTGCCGACTTCACCCAGACCAACAATTGCGGAGCAGTAGTCCCTGCGGGTGGCGAATGCGTGATTTCTGTGGATTTTTCTTATCAGGAGAATTCGTTGACCAACCCCCGAACGGCTACCTTAACGATCGGGTTTGGCGGCGGGCTGCCCTCGCAGACGGTCTCACTTATCGCTCCTGGAGGCACGCCTCAGCTGCAGGTCTTCCTGAACTTGGGCGCAGTCACGACTTACGATTTCGGCCCGGTTGCTCTTGGCAGCCAGGCAACGGTAACGCTGGGACTGTTCAATGTTGGATCCGCGCCTTCTTCCCTGGTTCAGATATCAGCCAATGGAGACTTTACGACGCCTGTAGTTTCCCGCTCAGTGCTTTTAGCCACGGGGGCGCCGCAGCCTTCTCCGGTATTCATACCTTTCTTTCAGGTACCGGTGACGTTCAAACCTACAGTCGGAGGCGCACGGACCGGCCAGCTCATTGTTCAAGATGAAGCGTTTAACAGTCCCCACATCGTTCAGCTCAGCGGCAACGCGGTGGGCGATTTCAGTCTGCAGACAGGAGCCAGTCCGGCCTCGGTAACAGTTACGGCGGGCGGCACAGCGACTTACACACTGGTACTGGCGAACGCGCCGGGGTTTTCCGGTTCGGGTTCGTTTAGCTGTACTGGGCTTCCAACCGGAACCAGATGCTCGGCTACTCCGGCTACCTTCAGTTTCTCCGGGGTCGCTTCCACCCAGAACATCAGCATTGCGGTGAGCACCACAGGCCCCACAGCCTCTGCTCGCCCTTCCAACAACCTCTGGT
>DASXIL010000233.1:0-8178 GCA_036497985.1 Candidatus Angelobacter sp.
GTCCCTCTTAGCGTCACGATGCCGCGTGGTCTTTGTTCGCAATTGACTCTCCAAGCGTTAGACGGAGAATCGAAATCTCCTTCATAGTTAGCCCGCGACCAACCCAGCAATACATCTCCATCGCGAAGGCCAGTATCTTCGGCGGTCGGGTTCTTTTCAACTTTCTCAACCACGAGGCCCGGTAGGAGTTGCGTCTCTTCTTTCGCCGGAGGAATTTTTTCGTTGGCAGGATGAATTTTTACAGCATTAGCTATTTGCGCATGAATTGGGGGGCCAACCATGAGATTGAAGCAACAAACGACGGCAAAAAAGATTGTGCGATTTCGGGCCCTGATCAAGAGTTTCTCCCGGAAAGCGGAGCGACCAAGGGACAGCTCAGCTTGGCTAGTTCGCGGCAACTAAGATTAGAACCCGCTCAGGATAGGCTTGGCAAGGGAATTTAAGACTTATGTTTCAGCGTTGGATGTGGTTCATTTATAAGGTGTTCCTTCCTGTCCTTCATGGTTAAATAACATCGTGCCCAAAAAGAAGAAGCTCAAAAAGTTCAGCGCGACGAGCGCGGTAAAAGCGGCGGCGCGGGCCGTGCTGGGGACGCCTCCACCGGTGAAGCGCGCGGAGAACAAGAAGCATGCCAAAAAAGACAAGCACAAACCCAGCCTGGGGAAGCTGCTGGCGGATGCTGATCGGGGATAAACAAGAAGCGGCTTAACTATCGAGGAACGTGAAGCTTGCCGCAGAGCAAATAAAGCGCGAAACTGGCCATGTTCAATTTCGCATGCTGAGAGAAAAGCTGATTGGCCAAAATTCTTTGCATCTTTCCGGAAGGACACGTGCCCCTGAGCGGAAGCGCGCGCTTTTCGCTTGAACAGTCTGAGCAAACTGTTTGGTGACCGATGTTGGCTTGGTAAGGTTCGTATCAGGCACAGGCTTCAGGGGCCCACCGCCTAAACCCAACCCCCAGTTAACGGTGTGAACGCCTAAGCCAACGGGGTTGTGATATTTTTAGCGCATGAAGGTGAAAAGCTCTTTTCGTGCGTCACAGGGAAGACGGCCACGGCAGGAGAAATGGTTCGTCCGGGCCATAAGCTCTGAGAAAAGTTGCTTTCGTATCGAGCTTTTCCTTTACGCGGAAACCTATAATGAGCCGTTGGCGGTTCTTTTGTGCGAACTGAACGGCAACAGCCAGTAGCAGCCGGCCCAAGGCCTTCCGGCTTTCATTTGTGGGAAACAAAGAGACGATCTCGGCAAATATCCTTTCGACAGTGCTTGGCAAAACAGAGTCATCAATGAGCACCTTCATGAAAAAATGTACAACTAATTGAAACGCAGTTCCTGGAGTTACGCCATACTCTTCAGAAAGTGTGAGGGGAAAATTGAATTTCCTCAACTGCTCTGGGTGAATGACTTTGATTGTCTGATCGCCAAATACAGCTTTTTCCATATCCTCGCTCGTAACTGGAAGGAATCGCACTCGATAAGAGGAAAGATAGCCAAAATACTCAAGATAATCGTCAAAAGGGATTTTTTTCTGTTCATATAGCACTCTCAGCAACGTCAACGAGGAGCAATACTCGGGTGCAGGCTTTTTGGTCTCCATTTCATTGACTTTCAAGTAAAGAAAGTCTTCTGTAAGAACCGCAGTCCCCTCTTTTTGAGCAAGAATGCAAGCATCAGACAGACTCGCTGGGACTTTCTGCTCAGAAAAAGCGCTCGATTTGTTTGCTAACGAGATGGCGCTGATATTTCGCGGCTTCGATTCAAGAAGGCGGATGCTATTTTCAAAGTTCATCTTAATAGCTTCACCTCTCGACCGATCCAAATCTGAGAATGTTAGTCTTCCCTTGGCATATCCCAAGTGCCCGGAATGGCCAGGATGATATTCGAACTTGTCTCGGAGTTCCAAAAGCAAACTTATTACGGATTGCGGAACTCTGAGGCTAGGAACAAAGTCATAAATGTTTTGCAGAAAGCCTATCTCCGATAGCATCAACGCAGAGGTGCCATCCAAGTAGAAGCCCTTGCCGGCAATAATCTTGCGTGCCACTGTTTTTTGTTGATTAAGCTCTTCTACACTTCCCGAGCAGTGCAATCGGTTCATTTAAGCCAGTGGGACGACCAAGCGGTGTGGGTCGAGGCGGGAAAAGATCTTTTCCCGAGAAGGGCTTTTATGGCCCGAGGAAACGCGTGTCCCGGCGAGTTTTTCCGTAACCGCTGAAACCGAGCAGTTTTTCGAGTCCATTTACAGCAGCGGAGCAGTTCCCTCACCATCGCGCTTGCGACCATCGGCGGTTCGTGCGTGCTCCGTGCGCTCCGGTTCGGGATGGCACATGGCGGGGCAAGATCATTTTCCCCATTGCCGGGACTTTGCGCGGCGCTGAGGAAGACAGGACAGAAGGTCCGTTTTTACACCGTGGGAGACGAAGCGGCAACTACTTGCATCATGGTTTATCTGGTATATACTTGCCGCCACTGGAACGAAGGCGACCCCCTTGTCACTGGAGCTGAGCTCTCATGAATGACCTTCCTTCGCTGTTGAATGCTGCCCCTGGTAATGCCACCGCCCTCATTATTCCTGAGACCGGAACCTCTATTAGTTATGACTCGCTGCGCCGCCAGGTAAATACCATGGCTGAGGCCCTGGCCGGAATAGGGATCAAGCGCGGCGAACGCGTGGCCAATGTGCTTCCGAATGGCCTGCCGACGATTGTGGCCTTTCTGGCCGGAGCGGTTGCCGGGACTGCCGCGCCGTTGAATCCAGCTTACCGGTTTGAAGAATTCTCCTTTTATCTGGACGATACTTCCGCCAAGGTTTTACTTGTCCCACCCGAAGGCGCAGAAGAAGCCAAGCGCGCTGCGAGGCACCTGAACATCCCGGTATTTGCCGTGCAGATGGATGAAAGCGGCAACGTGAGCATTGAAGGCGCCCCGAAAGGCGTTCCTGTAACCCCGCCCAGCCCAGAAGACGTTGCCCTGGTGCTGCATACGAGCGGGAGCACTGGACGGCCGAAACGTGTGCCGTTGAAGCAAAAGAATTTGGCCGTCTCCTGCAAGAACGTGGCCGCCACCTACGGCCTGACGGCGAAAGACATTTCTCTGTGCGTGATGCCGCTGTTTCATATCCATGGACTGGTGGCCTCAACGCTCTCCACTTTCTTGACTGGCGGCACCGTGGTGGTGCCGGGCAAATTTAATCCCATGAGCTTCTGGCGGACAGTACGCGATTACGGCGTGACGTGGTATTCCTGCGTCCCGACGATCCATCAACTATCGGTGGCGCGATTGCACGCGAAGCCTGAAGGGATTGAGAAACTGCGTTTTGTCCGCTCATGCAGTTCAGCTCTTTCACCGGCGCTGATGGAGAAGATTGAAAACGTCGTCCAAGTACCGGTGCTGGAGGCGTATGGCATGACGGAAGCTTCACACCAGATGTGCTCCAACCCGCTGCCGCCGCAAGCGCGCAAATCCTCGTCTGTGGGGCCGGGAACGGGAGTGAAAGTCGGAATCATGGATGATGACGGCAACATCCTGCCCAGCGGCGAGCTTGGTGAAGTGGTGATCCAGGGACCAAACGTGATTGAAGGCTACGAAAATAATCCTGAAGCCAATGCCAAGTCATTTACCAATGGCTGGTTCCGCACCGGCGACCAAGGCACGATTGACGCCGATGGCTACTTGCACCTGACGGCGCGAATTAAAGAATTGATCAATCGCGGCGGAGAAAAGATTGCGCCGCTGGAAATTGACGAAGTGATGATGACGCATCCGTGCGTGGCCGAGGCGGTATCGTTTGGCATGCCGCATCCCACCTGGGGAGAAGAAGTAGCCGTGGCCGTGGTGTTGAAAGAACCATCGCCGGAATCCGCGTTGATCGAACATTGCAAGCAGCACCTCGCGGACTTCAAAGTCCCGAAGAAGGTCCATATCGTGGAGCAGATTCCGCGGACCGCGACGGGGAAAATACAGCGCCGTGCGGTGGCAGCGGCATTTGCAGGCGGCGAGAAGTGAAATTCCTGATCGTTGGGGCCGGGGCCGTGGGAGCATACATTGGCGCAATGATGTCGCGCCAGGGATATGACGTGACCCTGCACGCCCGTGGCCCGCACCTTCGCGCCATGCAGGAAAAAGGTGTGCGCGTGATTAGCGCCGATGACGATTTCGTCGCGCACCCGCGGCTGGTGGCTGACCTGAAAGATGCCGGGCCCATGGACGTAGTATTCCTCTGCGTCAAGGCGCATGGTCTTCCACCGCTGGCGGAGCAACTAGCGCCTGTTCTGGGAGCGGAAACTGCGGTCGTCAGCACGCAGAATGGAATCCCGTGGTGGTATTTTCAGAGTGATAGCGGACCGCTGGCAGGAACGCGCCTGGAACGCGTCGATCCGGGTGGAGTGGTTTCACAGGCAATCGAAGCGCGGCGGGTGATTGGATCGCTGATTTATTTTTCTACCGAAATCATTGAACCGGGCGTGGTGAAGCACAACGAAGGGACACGAATGTCACTGGGCGAGCCGGATGGCAGCCGGTCGGAACGAATTAAGAAGATTGCGGAAGCGCTGATCGCTTCAGGATTGCGAGCGCCGGTCACAACGCACCTTCGCAATGAGATCTGGGTGAAGATCCTGGGAAACGTGGCGTTTAATCCCATCAGCGCGCTTACCGGAGCGACGCTGGCGCAGATCCTGACGAATCCTGAGACTACGAATCTGGTTCGCAACATTATGCAGGAGACGGAAGCGCTGACGGAGAAACTGGGCGTGAAGATGCAGGTTTCCATCGAGCAGCGCATGACAGGAGCAGCCAAGGTTGGGGAGCATAAGACGTCCATGCTGCAGGACCTGGAAGCAGGACGACCACTGGAGTTGGAAGCGATCGTTGGCGCGGTGCTGGAAGTGGGAGAAAAAATCGGCCTTCCCATGCCGCATACGCGCAGTGTTTACGCTTGTACCAAGTTACTGGCCGAGCGCCGTAGCGCGGCGGCGCACAAAACTTAAACTTTGAGGGGAAATAGTATGAGCAAGCGTTGGATTCAATTCGGAAGCGCCGTCATAGCTATGATTATGATAGCTAACCTTCAATACGCGTGGACCTTATTCGTTGCCCCGATGCGGGCCGCCCACAAAGACTGGTCATTGCCTGCCATTCAGTGGGCATTCACACTTTTCATCTTCCTTGAGACGTGGATCACTCCGGTCGAAGGCTGGCTGATTGATCGCCTTGGCCCGCGCATCTTTCTCACTCTTGGTGGGATTCTCGTTGGCCTGGGCTGGACGGGCATGGGCTTTGCGCATTCACTCACACAGCTTTATGTTCTCTACGGCACTGCCGGAGTGGGCGCGGCTTTCATCTATAGCGGCTCCATTGCCACTGCGCTGAAATGGTTCCCGGACAAGCGCGGCACGGTCTCCGGCTTTATTACCGCAGGATTCGGCGCTGGATCGGCGTTGTTCATTCCCATCATCGCCCGCATCCTTGCTAACTCCGACTACAAAACCGCGTTTCTCTATACCGGAATCGGACAGGGTTTGTTGATCATTATTGCAGCGCAGGTACTGCACAATCCCGGCCCCGACTTCAACGTTTCCCCGGCGGCCAAGAAACCGGTCTCGGCGCGGATCCGGCGCAATAAAGAAGAATTCAACAGTGCGCAGATGATGGCGACGCCCCATTTCTGGGTGCTTTACGCCGCGTTCGTGCTTACCTCCGTCGGCGGCCTGATGATCACCGCGCAAGCTTCTCCGGTGGGCAAGAGCCTGGCTATTCCCGCTGCAGCCATTGTTGCCGCGCTTTCCTGGAGCCGCATTGCCAATGGCGGCGGCAGAGTCTTCTGGGGATGGTTCTCTGATCTTGTTGGCCGCGAACTGGCCATGTTCATTCCGTTCACGCTGCAGGCACTTTGCTTGGTTGGTGTGCTCACCGTCGGCAAGCTCTCAGGCAACTGGTTCATCGTTATGATGATTCTGGTTTACTTCACCTGGGGCAGCATGTTTGCTCTCTTCCCGGCCATTATTGGCGACTACTATGGCCCCAAGTGTGCTACCTCAAACTATGGTTTTCTCTATACCGCCAAGGGCGTGGCTTCCATCGGTGGCGGAGGCATTGCAGCTTGGCTCTTCATCAAGTTCGGCAACTGGAGCGCTGTTTTTTATAGCACCGCTGCTCTTACCTTGCTTTCTGCGTTGCTCATCCTGGTGCTGCGCTTCATGCCGCTGCCCCGGCTGAGCAGAGAGACCCAGCCCGCTCTGGTAACGGCCAAAGCCGGCTAAGCTGGTTTGAACAATAAAGATTTTCGATTTTTAGGCCGTAGCGCTTGCTGCGGCCTTTTTCTTCGACATTTAAAGAAACGCTAATTCTTAGGCGAAGTCTGGTTTGCTGGTGGTTGCGCCGCAACCGTCCCGGTATCTTTCAAAGCCCGATCCAACGCCGCGCGCAGACGCGGAAGCGGCGCCACTCCGCCTGACATCTCTTGACCATTGATGAACAACGTAGGAGTGGAATCCACACCGAGCGATTCCCCTTCATGCACGGAGGCCTTGATCGCCGTATCATTCTGGGCTTTCACGCATGCCCCAAGGCTGGCGGCATCCAGTTTATGGTCTGTGCCTTGCTGCATGGCGATCCTATCCAGCTCGGCCAGCCGTAATTCCTGCGTTCCTTTACCGTTAATTTCCTGCTGGCTGGCATGGACGGAGTCCACAAAATTCCAGTAGGCGTCTGGATTTTGTGCGGCAAGGCAGTTCGCATCCACCGCAGCGTGGATTGCCCAAGGATGGCTCGGTATGGGGAAGTCCTTATAAACAAAACTAACGCGGTCGCCGTATTCCTTCAACAACTCAGGAAACAGTATCTGATGCATCATTGTGCAGAAATGGCACTGCAGGTCGTCATAGGCAACCACTACAACCTTCGATTGCTTTGCCCCGCGGACCGGACGCCCGCGCACGTCAATTTTCTTCATGATGTCGGCATACGGATCGGCGGACAGCTCAATCCGATTGACCCTGACGATGGATTTCTGGTCTTTGGCCAGAAGGAATGGAAAATCCTGCTTCCGCTCTCCTTCACCAATGGTCACGGTAAACGCGTCGAAACCGGGCCACTCGGGGCTCGGGGCAAGAGGACCAATCACTACCGGAACCTCAGGCGGCAATTTGTACGTGGCGCGTAGCTGGCGCTCGATCTTGGCGGCAATCTCCGTTGGCTTAGTCTGGGACGTGCAATTGAGGCCGATCACTGACAAAAGAACGAGCGATAAGAGAATGAGCAATCGAGAGAAGACTTTCACTTGGACCCACTTATGCTAATGGATTTATCAGCAAATTATCTCACGGCGGGCCTCTGCTTAGCACCGGTCCTTCGCGGAGGCGCGGATGTGTTTCATTATGTGCCGCAGGCCGCGCCTCACTTTCTTGGCGCGACACTTTGATCTTCGAATTGCCTGCTTTTTTCGTGTAACAAATCAACACCGTTCGGTCCTATCAACCAACGGCGCCAGGAGTGTGCTCTCCGGGATTCATCTCTGATAACGCAGCGGATACAAATGTGATTACATCGTTCTTTACGATCTTTAAGCCGGGGCAGTTTTTGTGAGTAGTGAGAGGGTCTTCCTTATGCAATCTCAAATTGTCGGGGCTAAGTCCGGCGAGAGAATAAAGACTAGCCAGCGCGGAAGCTGCATTGGCCTGAACGGCTGGACTGAAATCTTCTGTGGAATAGTCCCCGACCAACTCCACGCCCCATGAGATCGCATTCCAGGAGGGAGAATGGACTCCCGGCGTGTCCAGCGGGGTGAATACCCAGATCAAGTCATCAGCTACAAACAAGTGCGGTCCCGCTGACCATTTTTGCGTGTCCCGATAATAAGCTTGAAGATTTTGCATTCGCTTCTCTCCTGGCACTTTATGCCAATCAGCAAGCTTAGGAATGTAGGTATTATGCAAAACGATAAATTGCGGACGCCACGAAATGAGCTGAACGGTTTGAACGTAGTCGTCAAAATCTGATGCGCTAAACCCCTTTCCAACAATTCCTTTCCAAGCAGGCATTTCTTCCTCCGAGCGTGCCTTTGTGACTTAGGTTTGTTTCACTTCCCGTGATCCAGATTTTCTTGTTCTTGTAGCGACCGCCCTTGCGCGACGAACCTTGATCGCTCTGATAGGGACCATCATGGGCTTGGCCACAGGC
>DASXIL010000234.1:0-2121 GCA_036497985.1 Candidatus Angelobacter sp.
TTCCCCGTGGTTTTTGCAATACGTCAAGTTGCCGGCATTTGCGGACTTGGCGGGCTTTCTTACTATTTTTGTGTCGGTGGTCCTGCTGGCGGGCGCTCTTGCAAGGATAGCGCGCTGGATGGTGCACGAAGCCGGACTCCGATCGGTTGATCGCGCGCTGGGAGCAGCGTTTGGTTTTGTTCGCGGCATTGTGATCGTGACCGCCGGGTTAATGGCGATCACGGCTTTTGTACCTGAGTCAACAGAGCTGTCTGGCTCACAACTGGCAAGTTACTTTTTGGTGGCGGGACGTGGCGCAAGCTGGCTGGCGCCTTCCGATGTCCGCCAGAAGTTTCGCGCCGGGATCATCAAACTCCGCGGTGGGCCCAGTCCGGGAGCGACAAACAAATAACAACAAAGAGATCAAAAAGATTGGCGCATCTGGAAAGTGAGGAGACTGTGAAGGACCAGCTCGAAGCACTCGTAGCGCAAATGTACAGCAGCGGCATTCTCTACTCTGAGGCCGTGCGTGAATTCAAGAAGCGCTTCATCATGAACGTCCTGCAGCAGAACCGGGGAAACCAGTGCAAAGCCGCCCGGGAATTAGGCATGCACCGTAACACACTCAGCCGGACGATCGCTGAACTGAAACTGGATGTCCGCCAGCTGCGCGATGGCGGACGACGGCCTGTACGAAGCGAAAAACCGGCTGTATTGGACAAGCAAAAGCTGGTGCGATAACGCGCGGCGGCTCCTCAATTGAATCCAACTTAACGTGCCAAACTTGGCTCCAGATCTCGGCGGAGAAAGAGCGTTCGTGCGTCCCGGATTTCGCTGGGACAGCGCTGACGCTTTTCTCTTCGATATTGACGGTACGCTGCTGAACAGCCGGGAAGCCGTGCACTACTTTGCTTTCCGCACAGCCATACGCGACGTCCTGGGCATTGAAGCCAGCATTGATGGCGTACCCGTCCACGGAAATACTGACGTGGGTATCCTGCGCGCCGTGTTGCAACGCGCGGGCCTGCCGGACCGTGCCATTAACAAGCATATGCCGCAGATTGTTGCCCGGATGTGTACCGAGGTGCAGCAGAACCGCGAGCAGCTGAATCCGGAGCTGTGTCCATCGATCCTTGAGCTTATCAACTATCTTCAAAGCCGGGGCAAGCTGCTGGGCGCGGCGTCAGGGAACCTTGAAACCGTAGGCTGGCTTAAGCTGGAAAAAGCTGGGCTGAAGCCGTTCTTCACGTTCGCGTCATTCTCCTTTCCGCGAGAACTGCGTGCGGAAATCTTCCAGCACGGAATTGACCTGGCCCGCCAGCGCCTGGGCAAACATGCGTCTGTGACCATTGTCGGCGACACTCCGGCTGATATCGAGGCGGCACGGGCAGTGGGCATGCCAGTGATCGTGCTCGCGACCGGAATTTACTCTTTTGCACAGCTTCAGGCGCATGATCCAGACGCATGCTTTGCCTGCGGCACCGATTTGCTGGCATTTACCGGTTGATGGACCGCAAACTTCAGTAATTGGCCGCAATATTCCTGCCATGAATCGTTCTTAATGACGGTACAATGATAGTTCCCGCATGAAAATTTGGTTCGCCATTTTGACGCTATTTTTCTGCCTGGCCTGCATGGCCGCAGATAAGCCGAAGTCCGTTGCCGCTCCACTGGTTTCCAAAGAAGACAAGAAAAACGCGGAAAAGGAATTCAAGAACGCTCAGGACCTGCAGCGGGCAGGCAAGCCGGACGATGCCCTGGTGGCGGTGCTTAAGGCCCAGGAACTAATGCCCGGCAACGTGGAATTTATGACCATGGGCGAAATGCTTCGGCAGCAGATCGTCGGCGAGCACATGGAAGCGGGCAATCACCTGGCCGCAGCAGGCGATCCTACAGGCGCTGCACAGCGCTTTCGGCTGGCTCTTTCCATTGATCCGCAAAATTCTTATGCTGCCCAGCGCCTGCATGACGTGGAACCGCCGGATGGCGACGCCGAACACAAGCATGTGCTGCAACTGCTGGCGTCAGTAGATCAGATCAACCTGGAGCCCGCGCCGGGAAGGAAGAATTTTCATCTTCAGGGCGATACACGGCAACTCTATACGCAGATTGGCGCCGCTTTTGGCATCTTTATGGAATTTG
>DASXIL010000235.1:0-6638 GCA_036497985.1 Candidatus Angelobacter sp.
CGCATGAACGCCCACTCCAGGCCAAGCAGGCCTTCCAGCGACTGTAAATCTGTTCCTACTCCCTCGCAGGCGGAGATGGTCACAAGCTCTGCGTTCAGGCGCACTTTGCTATCGACAATGTCCCGGGCCAGAAGCTTGAAATTGCCATCTTTGCCGGAAGACAGAATGATGGCCGACTGCAGAGGATCGATGGCGTTGGGAGTGCCATGCGTAGCCAGGTGAATAAACTTATACATGCCGGGCGAGTTTTTTAAATACGAATCAGGCGTGGCGTCGGGCCCGGCAAACCTGGTTATTCTTCCGGATGGAAAATGTTTTGCCACGTTCGCCATCTCCTCCGGAGCATGAGGCAGTACCGGAAAATGCGAGTCGGCCTGGGCGGGAGCACCAATTAATAACAGGCCTTTCGCTGGAATACGCTGTGGATGAGATGCAATGAGCAAATCAACAGAGCGCGCATTCTCCAATTCGACATCCTCGATCCAGTAATGGTCACTTCCCTGCGAAGAAATCAATGTCTCAAAGTTGATGCTGTAGCTCTTGCTGTCTGCAACCACGATCACATGCGATCCTTTTGGGATAAGATCGCTCGCAGGTTGGACTAGGATTTGATGAAGCCTTTTCGCTACGCGGCTTTCTGCAAGAGGTAAGTGCTGCCGGATCTCCTGCTGGTAGGAATCAATGAGGTTATCTAAATCCGGCTGCTTTATGCCCAGCGGGGAAAGTCGCAGTTGATTTGCCGTGACGGTCCACAAATAGCATTCGTCCTTGGTTTCGAAATATGAGAGCAGCACTGCCTTGTCGCGTGCGAGATAGCGTTGAATCTTAGCTAGCCAAGCTTTGGCCTCTTTAGCAGGTAGTATCCTAGGACCGGTTTTTTCTTCATCCGATAATAAGGTGCGTGCTCGTCCTAATTGTGCCTCTTGAAGCGCTTTGGCGAATTGCTTCCGGGCGATCAGAGAAGCTACGTATCCGTCATAAACCGGGGTATTGTCGCGCAGGGCAGTGTCGGTTTCCGGCTTCATCCTCTTGGCGGCAGCGTCAATAGTGGCAATGCTGCGCTGGAACCATTCCTCCGCCTCGGAGCTGTTACCTTGTGCCGCATAGTCGGTAGCCAGACGTGACTGGATCCACCAAATTTGTTTGAAAGCAAACGGATGTTGGTGTACATCCTCGGTCTCCACTTGTTGCAGAACCTGGCGCAATTCGAGAATGGCCTTGGCATAATCGCCATGAGCGGCCACTATATCGGCCTCATTTAAGTGCCAGTCCGCTAACCGAACCTCTTTGAATCCGAGATTGACTATCTGAAGATGGTATTTTTCCGCGGCATCAAGCTGATGCTGATTTAGCTTGAGAGCGCTCAAGTTAAGTAAACACACGACGGCGGTGTCTTTATCTCCAAGTTCTAATGCCATAGCAAGGGCCTGGCTGTATGACTGCTCCGCCATGCCCGATTGTCCTGGTATTGATTGGGCCCAGCCGATATCGGAAAGAAATATTGGCCGGTTGCCATCTTTCAACTCAGAAGCTATCTTCTCCGCCCCCTTAAAGTATGGCAGGGCTTTGTTGAAATCGCCCAAGTTTACGTACAGACCTCCCAAATTGCCCAATACCAGTTCTTCCAGAGGAGGGGCATGCAACGTGCGAAGGATAATCAGGCACTCCTTATTCAAGTCAATCGCTTCATCGTAATGGAGATCGCGAAGAGCTAAATCTGCGAGGGTAGCAAGAGCGTAGGCCTTGAGAAAAGGATCGGGATTTGAGCTTTGCGCGGTAACCAGCCTCAGGTAATTTTCTGCAGTCTTCAATTCGTGCCGGAACTGCGCACAACGGCCACGCGCGTAGTCTAAGGCACCGGACTCCGCATGAAGAGCTGCTGCCTGGTTAAAACGTTGTTCACTCTCCGACGACCTGCGCAATTTGCAGAGAGACAACGCTTGTGCGATTCTGCGACGCCACAGAATTTCAGAGGGGGCGTTAGTAGGAGGTTCAGGTTCCAGAAGCTCAAGCGCCGCAGTGTAGCGTCCCTTACGGTTGCGGGTTTCCGCGGTAAAGACGCGAAAACGCCAATTCAAATCCTGGTACTTTGCTGAGTCCTTGTAACCTGCTTCCGCGAGAGAAAGAGGCTGATCCGTATAGCCTTGTTGGAATAAGAGGCGGGCCTCGGCATATCTCTTTTCCAGAGAGGCCCGCTTGCCTTTACATCCCGTGATGCTAACAAGGAATAGCGCAGTAATCGCGATTAGCCTGGGGGTGAAGAGCTGCCACCGCCTGCGGTTCCACCACCAGCCGTACCGTGCCCTGAAGAACACATTTGGACGCGAAACATTGTCAGGGTTCGCGAATGATGATGCACTACCATTTCCGCCAGACGAACGACTCCGAATTTTGGAATACAGATGATGGAGCCAAAACCCTGGATTTCGGACGAACCGCCCTGCGCTTTCCAATCGAGATCGTTTGCCGGCGAGAACCAGTAGCCGCCCAGGTCCTCCGGCCGCTTGGTTTTTTCCCATTCCTTGACCAGTTCGGACATGCCGCCGAGGGCATGATATGTGTCTTCCAGCTCCACGAGCTGGTCGTGCTTGAGATGCTTCAGCTTATCACCTACAAGCCATTTATCGGTTGTGGCGGCTTTGTGCGCTTTTGCCACCTTTGAATAGGTATCGTGCTCGTGAAAAACGTGAGTGGCCAATTTTACATCCACGGGATGGCCGGCAATACGAAGATTTTCAAAATAGCTACCGGTGATGTCATAACTGGCTTCGCTTCCATTGGATGGGGAATGGTAGACGGCCATCCGGGCAACAACGCGATCTGCCGTGAGCATGTCCGCGACATTCAATCCCTCAACCACCGACCATGCATGAGTGGTGTAGAGGCCGTGACAGTCATCGAAACTGCCGCCGACTTCAGAGTAAGCGTTCTTAAACGAAATAAGGCCATCAGCGTTATAAGCTGAGGCGCGACTGGATCCATGACCTCCGTGGCCGGCAAGAACAACTGAGGCTTGCGGGGCCAGGCTATGTTTTTTTGGTCTTTCGAATTCGGCCGAAACTGAATAGGCCGAGGCCTGATACATATGTTGCGAGTGGTGGCGCGAGCACTTCATTTTTTTCTCCCTGAACTACACGATGAACCACTGAGCATATGGGCACACTTAGACCCTCATAGATGCAAGGTGTCTATTGGCCCGAATACGGCGATTGTACTACGGCCAATGAATGGCGAAGAGTTGTTGGTCCAGCCGGAAGAGAGTCAAAAGTAGGGAGAAACGTTCAATACCTGTTGTGAAAGCCCAAAATTCTAGTTATCCGTAAACTGTAATTCGAAAACGCCGCGACCTACTTCTTCCTGCGTGCCGTCACTTCTGCGCCCGAAAACTACAATTGAATACTGTCCAGGCCTTAATGCATCGGCCGGCAGAGCTATTGAAGCCGTGGTCCCAACTTGCGTTTCCGGCAGCGCAACTGTATGCAGCGCTTTTCCGGAACTCGACAGGACCTGCGCCCGATATGAGATAAATTCGCCCTTTGGCGTATATTCCACATTCAGACTCAGGGCGGATTTTTTGGAAACCTTGATCAGGTTGGTTTCGCTGGAACCATGAGCAATCCCCGTTAATACAGAACGTACTTCAGCACGAGGTTCCTTCAGATAAGAAATTTCTGAACTTTGGTGGATAGCAAAGCCACCAACCATTAGCAGAAGACCGAACATGGTAACGGGAAGGGGCTGACGCGCATTCGTCATCAGGCGGCCCATGAAACCGGGAGCCAGCGGTGCCTGGGGATCTTCTGTGCCGATGTGACGCAAGTGGGTGACAAACTCCGTTCCAACCTTGACTTGCTCAAAGCAGGCGTCACAAGAGAAAAGGTGCAGCTCATAGGCTTCACGTTCGGCGGCGTTGAGTTCGCCCAATAGATAGCGCTCCGCCATGAGATCTTTAACGGCTTCATCGTGGTTAATTATTCTTGTGTTCATTTTCTTTTTCCTGGATATGGTTGTTATCGGCCGGTTAATTGATCCTCTTTTTATAAAGCTCGCCAAACTTATGAATAGCCCGGTGAATCAGAACGCGAAGATAGTCGCGGTCAACGCCGAAATCGCCACAAACTTCATCGTTATCGCGATCCTCAAAGAAACGGGCCTGCAAAAGATGGCGATCTCTCTCCGGAAGGGCGGCGAGAATCGCGCGGACGTGTTTGCCATCCTCCTGGCGCTGCATCAGTTCTTCCAGCCCCAGCTGGTCATCGGGAACGTCAGTAGATTCCAAAGGGTCATACTGGTAGCGGATGTCATCGCGGCGGCTTTCAGAAAGAACGTGCTTGCAAACGGCGTATACGTAAGCACCGAAACCGCCGGCGTTGTTCACGTTGCCCGCCTGCACGGCCACCAGCACGCGACAGAAAGTTTCCTGCCGCACATCTTCAATTGTGTGAGCGTCAATACCGCGAGCACGCAGAGTGATTCTCAGGCGTTCACTGAAGTACGCAACAAAATGCGCTTCGGTCGCTGGGTCGCGAGCACCGAGGCGAAGAAGATATTCATCATCAAAAGTGTAGAAGTCCACGGGCGGTCTTTCATCCCAGTATACTTCAGCCTTTGCTGCTGATTGACGTTTTCTGGAGCGTGCGGGCACTGCGAAGGAGAGTTGGCGCAGGGGAGCGCCAGTTGCTTTCTTCCTGCCGATCCGGGATGGTAACGCGCTTTTCACTTAAAAAATCTCTAATATCTCGTTTTGCGATTAAAGCCTGCGAAATGGCAGATCAGACCCAAAATACAACCCTGGCTGCTGGTCGCCTATGGCCAAAGCCGACAACGCGGTCACGGTGGCCAGGACGCCATCTTCATCAAAATATTCGTCCGGATGGGGTGCGGAGCCGTTGCCCGACGTATGCAGCGAGGCAAGGCAGGCCAATCCCGGCCATGAGCCGTTTGCCCGCTGCAACCGACGCAGCCCTGCAGCCAGCGGCCAAGCGCTTTGCAGCCGTAATCGCATGCGGCAGCGCAGAAGCAGCGCCTGTTCCCATGCTCCTTCGGCTCCCTGCTGCTCTACCAACTGGCGGACCGCATTCACCACAAACCACGGCGCCATGCACGGCTCCCAATCCATGAGCGTGGACGACACAAAAAACGCGGATGAAATGCGGCCATGTCCTTTTTCAACGTCGGTGCGGAGATGGGCGGCAAGAAACTCCGACGAAGCAGCGTCTATCGCGCAAAGCGCCCTCGCGGCGATGGCGGTCACGTCGGCGGCGCCTGCGCGGGTGCTGTTTTCGGCGGCTTCAGGATGAGTGGCATAACCTCCATCAGGCCGACGGCAGCGGTGAATCAGCTGCAAAGCTCCCTGCGGCACCGGCCGGCCATGTTGCCGAAGCGCGGCCACAGCCCAGGCAGTGGAATCAGCGTCGTCGGGTGAACCAGGTCCGCCGAAGGCCCATCCCTTCTGAGGCGTGCGCGCCTCCATAAGCCAGTCCAGAGACTCCTCGACTTGCTGGCGTTGGGTAAAGCTCAGGTAATGCGAGGGAATTTCTCCCAGCCGGGCAAGCACATAGGCTGTCGTCCAGGTCGCCGTTTCACGCCTTGGCGAGCTGCCAACGCCCCAAAACGCCTGATACCGCTGGAAAAACAGGAACTCCAAGCCGCGGGCAATCGCCTCCGCGCTAGGTCCCGATGGACGAGACTCGGCGGCGTATGAAGGCTGGTTGGTCCGATGATCCAATTCCGATTGTTGATCAGTCACGCTCACTCCAAAATGGGGGAACCGCGGCTGGCCTACCTACAACTTGCCGCCCTACAATTAAGTAGTGATAAACAGGGCCTCAGCGTTTCATCGCTGCCGAAAAAGAAGAAGCGATGGTGCTAAGTCTTTTATTTTCAGCGATGATGGGATTTCGGCGTGTCGCTGACGAAGGCCAAAGAAGGCTTAAACCCCGTCAAAATTAAAAAATGGAGGGATAAAAGGCAGACCTTTGCTGGTTTCGGCCACCCGTTACCAGGGCGTCATTTCTGGCTTGGAGGCACTTCAAGGACAGGTCCATGCGGCTTCGTGGGCTGAGTTACAGGCTCAAAGCTGGATTTTATGTATTCGTTGGCACTCGTTTCGTAGCAAGGCAGAGGACTACGTCTGCGATTCAGGTCCACTCTGGGCACATTGCGGGAATAGATCAACGGCTCCTGGCGATCAGGCTGGCTCCGCGCCGTTAACTGCGCAATAGTCTGGTCGCATTTCTCATCTCGCGCGGCTGAGAGCTCATGGACCACTGAGTAATCAAAGCCGGATTCTGAGAGCCGCGGTTCATATGGAAGGAAAGTGAACACGAGCTTGATGAGAGCGGACTCCTCCTGGCCAATCTCCGTTTCGGCAACGAATACTTCCTGGCTGGAGAAGAAAGAAGAGCGCGGGTGGTCGGCAAAAGCTATGGCAACCAGACGCAATCGTATGGGCGCTTTCTTAGGAGGATAGTCCCAACGGAGCTGTCCTTCAGCCTGCCTGCCTGGACCGCCAACACAAGTCGCGGCCAGGAAAAGCAGGGCGGCAGTCCAGTTCTTCATCCTCACGCTAATCACACTCTGCTCCCGATGGGACTGCCACAGTAAGCCTTGCTGCATAAGCCTTGCCACATGAGCAT
>DASXIL010000236.1:0-2685 GCA_036497985.1 Candidatus Angelobacter sp.
ATGGCCCTAACCATGAGCCACACCAGAGGATGGAACCAGTACAGCGACGCTGCCAGGTTCGCCAACGCCTGCGTGAAAGCGTCCAACCGCTTGATGTGCGCCAGTTCATGATTAAGAATGGCGGAGCGCCGCGTAGCCGACCACTCAGGATAATCGGGCGAGAGAACGATGCGCGGGAACATGATGCCCGTAGTGATCGGCACTTCAATCTCGTCGCTGACCAGCAGTGCCACGTGGCGATCGATTCCCAGGTCGGCCGAGACTGCGCGTACCTGCGCATTCCAGCCTGAATCGGTAAGCACACTGGCGCGGCGGACGAGAGCTGCCAGGCGCATGGCGTTCAAGCGCCAGCGAGCGAGGAAGAACAAAGCGCCGGCGATCCAAAGACCAAGCAGAAGTTTGGGCAAAAACGTGGGGATCAAGTTAGTCGGAGACGTTTCTGAGGCAATTTGCTCGACAGGAACGGATTCGGCAGAAAGTGGTGAATTTGTGGGAGCAATAGCGCTGGCGCTGCCTGACTCGACAGGTTGAGTATTCAGCGGCTTGGCAGTGCGATCTTGACGCTTGACTCGCGTATTCGCAGGCGCGGTCGCGACAGAAACTGCGGTGTGCGTCACGAGCGATGCCTGGGCTTGTCGCTGCATGACCGGTGTGGGTGAGATTGCGGCTTGCCGCCTTGCAGTTTGCGGCATAGATGGGCGGCTCTTTGGATACTGTGGGAGTCCTTTTATATGCCATGTGGGCACCAGCATCACGGAAATTGGAAGCAGCAGCAGAGCGGCCAGCGCAAACGTTCGCACCATGTGCTGCGTGGCGGCCGAACGTTTCTTCAGGACCAGCGCCGCAGCCGATGCAATGGCCAGCAGCAGAGTCGACTTCACCAATGTGTCGAGGATGATTGCAGATGAAGAAATAGAGTGCATGCTTATCGTCCCTCCTGCTGTGCCTTTTTGATCAGTTGAGAAAGATACTGTTTGTCTTTGCTGGAGAGCGTGCTATCAGACATTTCCAGCAGCGCAGCCACGGCCTGCTCCGCTGAGCCGCCAAAAAAAGTCTTCACCATATGCTTCAGGGCATTGGCACGGACCTGCCGAGTGTCGTCGGCGGGCAGGTAGACATACTTCAAGCCTTCCTGTTCATGCCGCAGGTATCCTTTATCTTGCAGCAGTCCCAGCATGCCGCGCACCGCGGAATAGCTGGGCGGGTCCGTCAGGTCGGCCAGGACCTCTGTTACGGACGCCCTGCCACGGCGGTAGATTACGTCCATGATCTGGCGTTCACGCCGTCCTAATTGAAGATGCTTTTCGTTGCTCATGGCTCTCCTGGTTCAATCCGCTTCCCTTGATGTGCTAGTGCACTAGCACATGCTAATACATTAGCAGAGATTGTCAAGAGGCAAAGCCAATATTTTTTAGACGAAATCAGACGCATCTGGTTATGGGACAAAATGACTCCACTTTGTGACGAATGGCACTGGGCCGATTGGAGAGACAAGCTGCTGATCCAGTTAAAATGAGTTCGTCTTGCCAACTCCTTCTGATTTCGACCGACTCTGTATCGTGCTAGTGTCCACGCGCAATCCGCTGAACATTGGCGCGGCTGCGCGGGCCATGAGCAACCTGGGCTTCCTGCGATTGCGCGTCGTGAATCCGTACGAAGCGTCCTTTCGCGAGGCTCGTTCGGCTGTGGGCGCAGCGCCTTTGCTGGCAAAAGCCGAACAATACTCGAGCGTGGGGGAAGCGGTGGCTGACTGTTCTCTGGTGGTTGGCACAACGGCCGGCGCAAGCAGGGAACTGCACCATCCATTGCGGCTGCTGCAGGAAGCTGCACCTCTGATTCGCAAGCGGCTCCAAGCGGGAGCCCGTGTGGCGCTGCTGTTTGGATCGGAAAAGCGCGGCCTGTCAAATGACGATTTCAGCCATTGCCACTGGCTCATGCATATTCCCACGCGAGAAGAACATACGTCGATGAATCTTGGGCAGGCGGTTGCAGTGTGCCTTTATGAGTTGACACGCGGCCCGAGCGCGGCTAATCGCGGCATGAGCAAATCGTCGCGCCAAGCAGAAAAAGCTAAGTCCGCGACGGCAGGGGAGTTGGAACGCATTACGGCAGTGCTGATCGATGCGCTACGCGCCAGCGGCTACCTGGGCGAACGCGCTGTTGCGGCCAAAGAAGAAAAGGTCCGCCGGATGGTCCGCCGCCTGGAACTATCCTCCGCCGATGCCGAAGTCTGGCTGGGTATGTTGCGCCAGATGCTTTGGAAGATGAAGCCGCCCGGCAATGGACAGTAAACGGCTGAAGCTACGCAAAAATTGTGCTCTGCTTGTTGCGCATTGCGGTATCATGAGCCTTCGATGTTGAAAGACCAATGAAGCTACCCTCAACCACATCCAAACTGCTTGCTCTGCAGGAAGCAACGAATGCTGAGTTGCGAGTGCGGCTGGCCGGGATTTTCCAGCGTTATCGCAAGCTGGCATTCATCGGACGGAACGACAATCTTTTCACCGAACACTGGACGCCCGAGGTAGCCGCCGCCGGGTACGACTTTGATGGATTTGAGATCAAGGGCGCAAATATTGTCCTGCACGGCATTGAGAATGCCTGCGGTTTTATTTACCGCATCAACATCAGCCTTCCACTGGAACTGATCGACGACGCAGCTGCCATTGAAGCTTACTTTCAGCG
>DASXIL010000237.1:0-3432 GCA_036497985.1 Candidatus Angelobacter sp.
TTTGAGTCCAGTCAAATCGCGCGAAGCGGGCGCATCGGCCCCGGCGGCTGCCTTCGCCGCAGGATCAACAGCATAGACGTTGAAGTTTTCGTCACCGCCGTTGTCTTTCACAAACAGGATGTACTTGCTGTCACGGGTCCAGAAGTAGCCGGCGATGGGCCGCTTGGTTTCCGTGGTCAGTAGCCGAGCCGCGCTGAATGGCTCGTCCACACCCTTGACGTAGACATTGCGGGTATCTTTCCAGGGCTTCAGGAAGGCCAGATACTTTCCGTCGGGGGAAAGCTGCGGTGCGGCAATCTCTGGATTGCCAAAGATCAGCTCGCGGTCGATGATGGGCGGCAATCCGCTCGCGGCAGGGGTCTTTTTGTCTTTATCTTTAACTTGCGCGCCCAGGGTGGCGACGAGCAGGGCAAGGCACAATAGGCTCTTGAACAACTTATTCATGGCTGGAAAATCCTTTCTCTCTAATAGAGAGCTGACGGCAGTGAGAAGCGGGCATTGAGAATTGTGAGCGCATAGGGTGATTGCTGTCCAGTAATAATGGGCCTTAACCTAAAGCGGCCCAGGCGAGCATCGGATGCACGTGGGTCAAGCGCAGGCCAGTATTTAAGACCGGCGCGGTATGGCGTAAGTCCTGCAGAAGGTCTGCGGGCCTTGTTGCCATATCGTCGTTCAACGAAAGCCCTCCAAACCATCTAGACGTAGCGGACGACTTGTTTCTTAATCGATACGGGGAACAAGCGCAGTAGTTACAGCAAATGAAGGCTTTCTTTCAAACGAAGGGCCCAGACTGACGGTTACCCGGCGTTTTCCCAATATGTGGCGGCCACGGGATAAACTATTGGCCCTGGGAGGATTTTTGCCGCGCAGCAAATGGAAGGAACAAGCCGAGTACTGGAAGACAATGCCGGCCAGCGCAAATGTGCTGGTGCTGGCCGCTATTTTCTGCTTGTTCGCTTCCTTTGGACTGATGAACAGTGTTCTGGACCTCAATACCACAGTGACATCGGCCGTGGCTTCAGCGGCACTGATGGCATGCTTTGCTTCTGCCATAGCGTTTACTGCATTTCGCGCAATGGTCAAGTCGATGATTGCGGTCATCGTGCTTCTGTTTGCGATGAGTCTCCTGTTCGGACGGTTCTCAGCGCGCCCGATGCACGACTCATCAAATTCCATTGAAAACGGTGCGGAACTGCGGCGCCGTGTGCGGATTGAAAGCGCCATGGCAATGGTGACAATCATTGCCGGCTACATTTTCATCGTCGCATTTTTGCGGAAAGAAGGTTTGCGCGTTTTCGGCCCTCTGACAGAAGTAAAGCTTGCCAGAGATGTGCATCATGCGCTGGTGCCGGCCATCGCGCGCCAGATTGGGCAATATGAAATTTGTGGCGCATCCGTGCCTAGCGGACAGGTTGGCGGCGACCTGGTGGATGTAATCGCCAATGATTCTGTTCAAGACCCGCGCTGGACAGCTTATCTGGCTGATGTCTCTGGCCATGGCGTGCCTGCGGGAATGGTGATGGCCATGGTCAAGAGCGCGATGCGCATGGGATCGACCGGGAATGGCATCGCACTGGCAGATCAAGTCGCAGACTTGAACCGCACCCTGGTGTCGCTATCCGGATCAAATGTGTTTGCGACCTTTGCCTGCATTGCAGGCGGCGATGAAGGCGTATTGCAATTTACCCTCGCCGGTCACTTCCCTATCCTGTATTACCGCAAACGCCTGGGCACCGTGGAGGAGAGGTCAGTCTCCAATCTGCCGCTTGCGATCTTTCCTGACACGAAGTTTGAGGTCGCGAGCATCGCTTGCGAACCGGGGGATGTTTTAGCCATTGTGACCGATGGCCTCACTGAAGTTGCCGATAAGCAGGAGAACGAGTTGGGCATTGAGTCGTTACAGGCGGTCTTGCTTGAATCTGCCCAGCGCGCGGCATCATTGCAGGAGCTGCTAAACGCCCTGTTTGAACGCGCCTCGCGACACGGAAAACAGACGGATGACCAAACGGTATTGCTGGTGAGACGAAAAGAATAGCTGGCCGGGACAACAGTGGAGAAGTCGTTGCCGACTCAAGCCCAAAATGACCCCGGTAGAGGTTGAACAAAACGGGATTAGCCGCGAATTCGAGCCACTCCGGTCCTGTTGAAGACTTTCCGCCGCCCCTTCCCAAAACCCGCGACCGGCGGGATAATATCTGTTTAACAGGTACTTATCTTGTCCCGCTGGAGCCCCGGACCCTCTTGACCAACAGCTAGCAGTCCAAGTAGAACTCTTCCGATTCGAAATCGCCTGCTAATCTGGCCGGGCCCCGTTTGTTGAAGGAGGCACTTTTGAAGGTTTACGAAGGCAAGGACATCCGCAATCTCGTCGTTATTGGTCATTCTCACTCCGGCAAAACTTCCCTGGTTTCTGCGATGTTGTACACCGGCGGCGCGACGCCCAAACTGGGCCGGGTGGACGACGGTTCCACAGTAACCGACCACGACGAAGAAGAAATCTCGCGCCAGATGACCATCTCCACCGCCATTGCCTCCGTGGAGTGGCACAACGCCAAAATCAATCTGTTCGATTCGCCCGGTTTCACCATGTTCGCGCATGAGGCCAAGATTGCCATGTCTGCCGCTGAAGCTGCGCTGGTTGTCGTGGATGGCGTTTCCGGCGTTGAGGTAGTCACGGAAAAAGTCTGGCAATATGCCGACGAAATCAACCTGCCGCGCGTGATCTGCGTGAGCCGCATGGATCGCGAACGCGCCAACTGGGAAACCGCGCTGGAAAGCCTGGTAAACGCGTTTGGCCGGCTGGTGGTCCCGGTGCAAATTCCCATTGGAAGTGAAAAGAGCCTCAAGGGCGTAGTCGATCTGGTGACCATGAAGGCTTACACTTACGAGATGGGAGGCAGCGGTAAAGGCAAAGAAGGTCCCATTCCGGCGGAACTTGAGGCCGTGGCCAAAGAAGCCCATGAAAAGCTCGTTGAGATTGTGGCCGAAGGCAAAGACGAGCTGATGGAAGAGTTCTTCGATAAGGGCACCATCGCTGAAGAACACTTGATTCCCGCGCTGCATGAAGCCATCAAAGAAGACAGAATTTTCCCGGTATTGTTTGCTTCTGGGTTGGGCAATATTGGCACGGACCACCTGCTGGACTTCGTCGTAGATTATTTCCCCACAGCCTCTGAACACGCCGCGGTGCATGCCGATCCCGCCACTTCTTCCGGCAACGACCATGGAATCGATCTCCACGTAAGCGACTCAGCTCCCACTTCACTCTATGTTTTCAAGACCGCCAACGATCCATTTGCCGGACGCATTACTTTCTTCAAAGTCTTTTCCGGCGTGGTGAAGAATGACGCCACGCTGCAGAACTGTACCCGCAGCACTTCAGAAAAACTTGCGCATCTCTCCGTTCCGCAGGGCAAGAACCTTGTGCCGGTA
>DASXIL010000238.1:0-3654 GCA_036497985.1 Candidatus Angelobacter sp.
CTGCTTTGCAACTGCTTCCCGCCCTTGAAAGCGGAGAGGAAACTCTCGTCGGCGGTCAAGCCGTGATGGAAGGCGTCATGATGCGCTCGCCCCACGCGTGGGGTATCGCCATCCGCAAACCCAGTGGTGAAATCACCACGCACAGCGAGACGCTTCTGCGGCCCTCAGAAAAGCATAAATGGATGGGATGGCCCTTCGTCCGCGGTCTGGCAACGCTGGGGCAGGCCATGCGCCTGGGCTTTGTAGCCTCAAAGTTTTCTTTGAATGTTGGTCTGGAAGAAATCGCCAAAGAAGAAGGCGAGAAGAAGCCTGAAATCGGTTCCTGGGCCATGATCGGCAGCATGGTCGTCTCGATTGGCTTTTTCATCTTCATGTACAAGTTTGTTCCTCTTGCCGCCGCCACTGGCCTCAAATCGCGCTGGCACACTTTGAATAACAATTTCGCGTTCACGCTGGTCGATGGCCTGATCCGCATCGCGCTCTTCCTCCTGTTCATCTGGGGAATCTCTTTGTGGGCCGACATCAAGCGCGTCTACCGCTACCACGGCGCGGAACACAAGACCGTATTCGCATTTGAAGATCGCGGCATGCCGTCCATTGCCGACGCGCAAAAATATTCCACCTATCACCCGCGCTGCGGCACCAGCTTCCTGATGACGATCATGCTGATCTCGATCTTTGTCTATGCCGCGTTCCCGGTTCAGGGATTCTGGGCCAAGTTTGCTTTGCGCGTGGTGTTCCTCCCGGTCATCGCTTCGGTCTCTTACGAAATGATTCGTTTCTCCGCCAAGCACGGCAAATCGTTCTTCGCCCTGCTCACCAAGCCCGGGCTATGGCTGCAACGCATTACCACCCAGCCACCCACGGACGATCAGGTGGAATGCGCTATCAAAGCTCTCGACCTCGCAATGGAATTAGAAAAGAAAAATGGCGGCGAATTAGTTATCGCCTAGGTTGCTCAAAGCGGTGAGGCCGACTTGCGCGCCGAACCGCCTGCTTCTGGGCATAAGAATGCACCCACGCGCGTGAATGCTTAAGCGGTTTGGAGCGAAGCGACAGAGAGGAAGATCATGGCGAATTTGGCAACGATGCTGATCGGCCTGGAACGTTTTACTTCCGGACTGAAGCGCCATATAGTCCAGGTCGGCGACCATCGCATTGTTTATTCTGAAGGCGGCCAGGGGGAAGCGGTGGTGCTGCTGCATGGATTTGGCGCGTCCGCCGACAGCTGGAACCGCTTTGCCAAGCCGTTGACGAAGCGCTACCACGTGATCGCGCCAGACCAGCCCGGTTGGGGCGCCAGCACAAGGTTGGAAAACGCCTCTTACGGCTATCCGGCGCAGGTCGAGCGCCTCCGCCAATTTCTGTCTGCGCTTGGCGTCAAGCGCTTCCACTTGGTGGGGCATTCCATGGGCGGTTTTATTGCTTCAGCGTATGCGGCGCGCTATCCCAACGAAGTAATCACGCTGGGATTGATCGCTCCGCACGGCATGGTAGAGCCGGAGCCGAGCGAGCTCTTTCGCGATGTGGCCAAAGGCGACAACTGGCTGGTCGCCACCACGCGACCGGAGTTTGATCGCCTGCTGAATAACGTATTTGCCAAACGGCCGTATGCGCCAAAAGCAGTGTTGAATTACCTGGCCGAGCACGCCATCCGCGGGTTAGCCAAGTCGGCAAAGATCTTCGCAGAATTGCAGACGAACGATCCGCTTCTTGCCGCACGGCTGCCAAACGTCACCGCGCCGGCCTTAATCATCTGGGGCGACCAGGACCGGGTTCTGCATGTCTCTTGCGCCGATTTGTTCCGCCAGGGCATCAAAAGCTCTGAAGTTATGATCATCCCCGGCTCCGGGCACATGCCTTTGGTCGAGAATGCTGGCGCATGCGCCAGGGCATGGCTGGCTTTTGCGGATAAATCGCGACAAGCCCGCGGAGCAGCATCTTAAACAGAGTGATTTGAACGAAGTAGTAAAATTGAGTTGGCGAAGTTATGTTGCAGAAGAGCCGCGAGGCCTGTGCTCGCCGAGCGGCGTGATGTAGGGTTTGGAGCGAAGCGACAGGTTAGCAGAAGAGCCGCGAGGCCTGTGCCAGCCGAGCGGCGTGATAAAGGGCAAATCGGCTTTGTCTAGGAAGAAGATGTAAAAGCGGTTTGGAGCGAAGCGACAGTAATGTTTGAAAGACTAAATCAAATCGAAGCCAAATACGACGAACTCACCAGGGCGCTCTCGTCGCCGGAGGTGATCGGCGATTCGTCGCGCTACCAGAAGACCGCCAAGGCCCATAGTGAAGTCGCGGAGATTGTGCAGAAGTACCGCGAATACAAAGACCTATCGCGTGGGATCGAGGAAAGCAAGGCCATGGTTGCGGAAGAATCCGACGCCGAACTGCGTGCCTACGCGCAGGAAGAGCTCGCGCGTCTGGGCGAGCGCCTTACGCAGGTCGAAAACGATCTGAAAGTCCTGCTGGTGCCTAAAGACCCCAACGATGAGAAAAACGTGGTGCTGGAAATTCGCGCCGGCACCGGCGGCGATGAGGCCACTCTCTTTGCCGCGGAAATGTTCCGCATGTACACGCGCTATGCAGAAAGTCAGCGCTGGAAAGTGGAAGTGCTTTCCACCTCTGAATCCGGCGTAGGCGGCCTGAAAGAAGTTATCGCCATTATTGAAGGCAAGGGCGTGTATTCCCGCCTGAAGTATGAGAGCGGTGTGCATCGCGTGCAGCGAGTTCCGGCCACGGAGCAGCAGGGCCGCGTCCACACGTCGGCTGTCACGGTCGCCGTGCTGCCGGAAGCTGAGGACGTCGATATCAAGATTGAAGCCAAGGATTTACGCATCGACACATTCTGTTCCTCAGGTCCGGGCGGCCAGTCTGTAAATACAACTTATTCCGCCGTTCGCATCACCCACCTGCCGACGAATACCGTGGTCAGCTGCCAGGACGAAAAATCGCAGATCAAAAACCGCGAAAAAGGTATGCGCGTCCTCCGCGCCCGCCTCTACGAGCAGGAAATGGAGCGCCAGCAGCAGGCGCTGGCCAAAGAGCGCAAAGCGCAGGTCGGCAGCGGCGACCGCAGCGAGAAAATACGCACCTACAACTTCCCGCAAAACCGCATGACCGACCATCGCATCGGGCTCACCATGCACCAGCTCTCCGATGTCATGGACGGCAAGCTTCAGCCTGTTCTCGACGCGCTGACAACGCACTACCAGGCGGAAAAACTGAAGAATGAGTCGGCGGGCGTGGTGGCTTAGGGGCCTGCGTGGCCCTGCTTGTGGGACGATGCCACGTGAAAAATATATGTGGAAATCCGGTATTGCGTCCGCATTGCTTTGTACGACTCTCGGTTTGACTGTCTGTCTGGCTTACGCACAGCGAAAATCAGACAGCCAGACGCCGGACATGGATCAATCCGTAAAAGGATTTCTACAAACATTGGTTGACGATAAAGAGGGGCGCGATATGTTGCCGCTTTCCCGGACCTGAATGGTGACGGGAAACCAGAAGCGATTGTCTATATAGTTAGCAACTCATGGTGCGGAAGCGGTGGGTGTAGCCTGTTTGTTCTAATGAAGGACCGTGAATCGTGGAAAATCGTAACTCGTACGACAATTACCCAGACTCCGATTCGTCTACTGCCGAACACATCGAATGGGT
>DASXIL010000239.1:0-7045 GCA_036497985.1 Candidatus Angelobacter sp.
TCAGGAGCGTCGCCCGGGGCCGCGTAGCCGTCCATTCCAAAGAAGTGCGAGGGGTAAATCATGGGCGAAAGCACATCACAGTGCTTGGCCATTTTCGTGATGTCCTGGCCGGTATGGCTCAGGTCCACCTGCCGCTGCCACGCCATGATGCCAAAAACGTCGAGTGAAACCAGCACGCCCATGGGGTGCAGTTGGCTATACGCGCGATCCAGGAAATTGGCAATCACGTCATCACGGTGCAGTTTTGGGTCTTTCTGGAAGGCAAACTCCGCGTCGGCCTGGTTTCCTTCGGCAGGGAAGCGAACATAGTCAAACTGGATTTCGTCCACGCCGGACGTGGCCACATACTTTGCCAGCGCGATGTTGTAATCCTGGACTTCTTTATTGGAGCTGTCTGACCAGACCAGTTTGCCGTTTTCTCGCCACGGCTGGTGCAGGCTTCTGGACTGTACTGCCAGTTGGCTATGATTCTGGGCGACGTTGTCATCCCGGAAGAGCGCCTGCCGCGCAATCACGTGCATATCCAGCGAGTGCAGGAAGCGGACATACTTGGGCAAATTGGTGATCGGATGATTCTTGACCTTTTTCGCCAGCGGATGATCAAAAGGAATGTTGATACTGCCATCGCTGTCTTTAATGTCAAAGACCACGGCATTTCCGCCCGCCTGCTTCCAGCGGCGGACGAGGTCTATTCCGTGGGCGCTCCCGGCTGTCCCGCCCGTCATATAAATGGCGCGAACCTCAGTCTCTTTGGGAAAGGGCCGCGTCTTTTCCACGATGGGCTGCGGCTCGATGCCCGGAACCAGGATCGTATCGCCCTTCTTGAACGTCGTCTTGCCGCCATTCGCTTTAGCGATGGCGTCAACGTACTCCGCCACGGTCATATATTGAGACTCTGTCAGATGGCCGCGGGCCAGGAACTGGGCGGTAGTTACGGCCTTTGCCGTCACTGAGATGGTTCCCGGAGGCAGTTCCTGTGGTTGTGCAGCGGCGGTTGGCGCGGGGTTTTGCACTGCCACAGCTGGTTTTTCAGAAGCGGAGGCTTTGATCTGGCCGTGTCGCGCGAAGCCGACAACCGCAATAATCAGCCCTATTACAACCAGGGCCGCAGAGGAGATGAAACGAAACTTTTTGGGTAACATTTGGGCTCTTTCCCGGGGTCTTGCAGGCATCTTACCATGCGTCCGGGTACTCTGATCAAAATGGCGTGAGTGTCTGGCCTTTTGTCACACACTCAGCATCTAAGTGTTTGATGCATGTAGATGGAATGTTGACGGATTAGTAATGACAACTCTGCAGCTTACATCTCCATCTCACATTTACACCTCCGAAACTGGGAGGAGTCCTCGGCAAAAAGAGGCGGGGAATTTATGAGGACCGGCTTTAATACTGCTCTTGATCCCACCCGGCGCAGCTCAGACGCGCAGGACTTTGAAACCGCTTTGCGGCGCAAAATCGTTGGCCAGGACCCGGCCGTCGAAAAAGTGGTGGAAATTTACCAGATGTTTCTTGCGGGACTAAACGCTCCCGGACGTCCCGTGGGAAACCTTCTCTTCCTTGGGCCAACCGGCTCAGGCAAGACGCGCGTGGTGGAAGCCGTTGCGGAATCGCTCTTCGGCGATCCCCGGGCAATCATTAAGATTGATTGCGCGGAATTCCAGCACAGCCATGAAATCGCCAAGTTGATTGGCTCGCCGCCCGGCTATCTGGGACACCGCGAGACCCACCCGCTGCTTACGCAGGAGGCGCTCAACCAATGGCATACGGAAAAACTCAAGCTCACGCTGCTGCTCTTCGATGAGATTGAAAAAGCCAGTGACGCCCTTTGGCAGCTCCTGCTCGGCATACTGGATAAAGCCACGCTCACGTTGGGCGACAACCGCCGCGTCGATCTTTCCCAATGCCTGATCGTGATGACCTCAAACCTTGGCGCTCACGAAATGGACGAACTGATGACCGGCGGTCTCGGCTTTGGCAATACCAGGCGAGCCAACCATATGGATGCCGCTCTTGACGACAAAATCACCCGCACCGCCCAAGACGCGGCCCGGCGAAAGTTCTCACCGGAATTCATGAACCGGATCGACAAGGTAGTGGTGTTCAAGACCCTGAAGTCGGAACATCTTGAGCAGATTCTGGAAATTGAACTGGGAATGGTACAACAGCGCATCCTGCAAGCCACCGGCAACAGCCAGTTCGTATTTTCCTGCACCTCCCCGGTCAAGGGCTTCCTGTTACAGGAAGGCACTGACCCCAAGTATGGCGCTCGGCATCTGAAACGTGCGATTGAAAAGAATGTGGTATTTCCGCTCGCTAACCTGGTCGCCACCGGCCAGATCAAGCTGGGCGATTTCATCCGTATTGACCGCAAAGAAACCCAAATGACCTTTACCAAGGAAGCTGAAGGCGCTTTGGTGCCGGTCCTGCTGGAAAAATATGGAGAATTGAATCCTGGATCGCCGTTGGCTGCCAAGGCGGGCCGTGGCAGCGGTAAATCTCCACGGGACTTTGGCGGGATCGCACCGCTGCTGGATCACAAGTAGCAATCAGCCATCAGCAAAAAGCTGTACCGCAACGGAGGCAAAGAGCGCAAAGGAAATTCAGAGGATTGAATTTCCTTTTTTGCGTCCTTCGCGCCTTTGCGGTGATGAGGTTTTGCTGACGGCTGATGCTGAATGCTTTCCATCATGGTTCCATAGACTTGAACGGTGCATCCGCCGAGACACTGGCGATGTTCAGGGCCTCCTCTTTCTGGTGGGATCGCTCATATTCGGCGATAGAGGGAAACAGCCCTTGGCGATCCTCCAGCGTGTGCTTGGAGCCTTGGGGCGCGGTAAGGAAAGCGCAGAACTTTTCCAGCAGTCCCGAGCGAGGGCAAAAGTCGTCGAGCCAAAGGAACTGGCCCTGCTCGTTGATCTCCAGGAACCACCACTCTCCGTTGCGGTCCACGGCAAAATCCAGCGAGCCAGTGCAGACGCCGGCTGCTGCGGCGAATCGGAGTATGCCGCTCTCCACCGCGGCAGGCGTGGCGATGCGCTCCACGGCAACGTTTCTCAGGGCTGCGTCATGGCGCCAGTCGAGAGAATTGGCGGAGGTGCGCACGGCGAACGAATAGACGCGATCTCCCATGAGCACCATGCGAACGTCAAATTGCTTTTTCACTTTTTCCTGATAGATCGCGGGAGCAAACGTAAAGACCTCGTCATCCTCGGGCAGATCAGCGCGATTCAAGGAAAAAGTCTCTGTTACAGAGATATCGGTCGATCCGTGCTGCTGCCAGACGTGGGTAGCAAATGCTTTGCAGATGGCATTGTTGGGATTTTGATCAAAAAACTCTCTCACTGCCGCCGGTGAATTTGACATGAGCGTTGCGGGAACCCTGAGGCCCGCAGCGCCTGCCAGTTGCAGTTGCACGGCCTTATTTCGCACCAGACACGACGCCGAATATGGATTGACGCACCGGACAGGCAGCGCTTCAAGCATGTAAGCGATCGATTCAAAAAAAGCGGAATAAGACAATACTGTGGATTCTGCGCCGGCTTTTAATGCCGAGGGACGATGCGTCGGCGCCTCCGCCTGGCGAAGCCAGAATACATCGTCATTTTCCACCGCGTATGCTCCAAGACTCATGCTGGGCGACTGCTCCAGAAGTAAAGACGACTGGTCCTGCTCGGCCGGGGAAACGCCGCTCCAGAATCCAGTCTGGTAGCCGGCCTGTTCCAGGGCCCAGCGAACAGGGGCCGCATGGTCGTCTTGCGGGTGCGCCAGCACGATGATCTTCATAGCATTGTCCTGCACAGGAGATTGGGAGCGCCCGCATGCCGCCGGCGCTCCGCTGGTTATGTTTCAGGGAAGCGCTTAGCTTTTACAAGCGGTTGCTGCACTCTACTGATCCGGACGCTCATCCGTACCGCTGGAAGAGCCGGTCAACATGAGAGTGAGTGGCGTAATCTTTCCTCCCGTGATCTGTGCGATTTCCTGAGCAGTCAGTCGGTGTGCGCCCTTACGGTTGAGCACCCGATTTTCTTCATTCGACATGAACTTCTCCTTTCCAGCTTCAGGTTTTTCCATAATCTGGCGGAACCAATCAGGCGCGGCAACGCCGCATCGTCATCCTTGCTGGTGCGCCAGCACGATGATTTTCATTGCTTAGTACCGCGTAAGGACGGAAGCGCCGGCCTGCGAACCCGCGCTTCCGCAGTTTGCACTTCCTTTGGTTTCAAAAGTAGTTTTTAAAAGCGGCCTGGCAGCTATTGGTCCAGCATCTCATCTGGACTGCTGATTGGGCCGGTTGGAAGATCGGTAGCAACCGTAAGCTTCGCGCCCGTGACCTGTTCTATCTCGGCCTGGGTCAACTGGTGAGCACCTTTCCGGACGAGCACTCGATTATTATCGTTTGACATAGGTTCTCCTTTCAATTGCGTGCGGCAGCTATTGGTCCAGAATCTCGTCTGGATTGCTGACCGGACCGGTTCCAAGGACGCTGGCGAGTGTGAGTTTCCCGCCGCTGATCTCTTCCAGTTCGTTCTCGGTGAGTGACCGGGCGCCCATGCGGGTGAGCACCCGGTTATTATCGTTCGACATTTGGTTTCTCCTTTCAAAATGAGTTGCAATTAGTTAGCTATCCAACGTCTGGTCTGGATTGCCGGCCGTATTGGTCACATGGACGCTGAGGAGCGTGTTGGCTGCTCCGGCTGTCTGTTCAATTTCGTTCTGGGTAAGTTGGCGAGCGCCCCTTCGAGTGAGCACCCGATTGCTATCGTTCGGCATGTGGTCTCCTTTTCAGCCTTCTCCAAGCCTGGGGAAATCAATCTGGCAAAAGCGAACGGCCAGAAGCTATGTATCAGTGCTATGGTCGGGATTGCTGGACGGCCCCGTTGCCAGCACGGTCAGACGCGTTGGAATCAAACCGCCCGAAATCTCATTCAGTTCGCTCTGGGATATTTTGCGGGCGCCCATGCGGATGAGTACCCGGTTGTCTTCTTGGTTCGACATACATTTCTCCTTTCTGTTCCTGGTCTTCACCCGATACGCTGGGTCTGGCGGACCAGGTTGCAGCGAAGCTGCTATTCGTCGGTGGTGAAGTCCGATCCGCTGGCACTGTGCGTGCGGATTACGCTTAGAATCGACGGCAAGGCGGCGCCCGTGACCCCGTCTATTTCATTCTGGGTCAATAGACGAGCCCCCTTGCGTATGAGCACGCGGTTATCGTTGTTCGACATGAGCTTTCTCCTTTTCTAACGAGGTGCCTTCTCCCAATCCGGCCAGGCACAACCAGTCGCGGTGGATTGCAAGTCCGTTGCGGAGCTAGCTGTCCATATCGGTATCGGGACTGTGCATCGTGTTGGTCCCGGTCAAGCTGGCGCGAGTGAATGGTCCTCCCGCCCCGTTGATCTGTTCCAGTTCGTCCGATGTAAGTTGACGGGCGCCTCTGCGGGTGAGCACCCGGTTCTCGTGGTTGTTCGACATAGGTTTCTCCTTTCCGTCAAAATCCTTCTCCCGGCAACCGGGGAAAATCCATTGTCGAAAACACAACATGGATTAGAAAAGACTATCGAACGGTGGGCTGAGGTTCAACGCCGGTTTCTTGTGCAAGTCGGAGCACTTAGCACTCAGCCGTCAGCATTGGGCAGTCAATCCCGAAAACGGAACACCTTTCCACCGCCAAAGACTTGAAGGACGCAAAGAAAAGAATTTACCGCAGAGAGCGCAGAGGAAAAAAAATAAGCCAATCGTAGATTTGAGTTGTAAATCCCTGCGTCCTCACCGTACTCTGCGGTGAATTCATTTGCGACCTTCGCATCCTGGCGGTGGAAGGTTTGGCTGACTGCTGCGTGCTGACTGCCGGGCCTTTTAAGGATTGCGAACACCCCCGTAAGGGAATGGTGGTAATAGGATCCCTCCCTGTCGCAAGCTCAGTGTCAGGGTTTCAGAGAAAGAATTTAAATCTCAAGCGTAGCGAGAGATCGCTATGTGCTCTCAATATGTGGGCCTGACTTGATAATTTCCTCGGGCGTCACTCATAGTGCTCACATTATGAGTTTATTTTATAAGGGTAGGGTTCCCTCGCTGAGCTAGAGATTTTCGAACTAGCCTTTCTTCAACTCAATCAGCACCAATCGCGCCACTTCTTTTAGCGTTTCAAAAACGCCTTTTCCCTGGAAGGCCACTGCTTCAAAAGTAGGCTCATCTTTCTTGGCCAGTTCGCGTTTCAGTTCTTCCACCGCCATGGCGCTGGGCAGGTCTCGTTTATTGAATTGCAGGACGTAAGGGATCTTCTTAAAGTCGTACCCGTGCTCTTTCAGGTTCTCTTGCAGGTTTTCCAGCGCTTCAATATTGGCGTCCATGCGCTCTTCCTGGGAATCGGCCACAAAGACCACGCCATCCACGCCGCGCAGGATCAGCTTTCTGCTGGCATCGTAAAAAACCTGCCCCGGAACGGTATAGAGGTGGAATCGGGTGCGGAAGCCGCGGACAGTTCCCAGATCGAGAGGCAGAAAGTCAAAGAAGAGCGTCCGGTCCGTTTCCGTGGCCAGGGAGATCATCTTGCTCTTCTGTTTGTCGACCGTCTTATCGAAAATATGCTGCAGGTTCGTGGTCTTACCGCCCAAACCGGCGCCGTAATAGACGATCTTGCAGTTAATTTCGCGTGCGGCAAAGTTAATAAAGCTCAAGACTCTCCTAGCAATCGGTGGGCGCAAACTCCCTTGCGGCTCCGAACAGCATGTTGCTGAAAGACTTTTTTATATCATAACGGACTTGTAGAGTGTGCTGCTTCTAATTCTACGCTCTTTGCCGGAGAACCAAATCCTGTAACCCGGGCGGCACTAACCAAAAGTAACCTACGGCTTTGGGGCCTGTTGCGACTGCGGGGGCAGCGGATAATACCACTGTTTGGCAAAGACATTCAGGTTCGGGCGCAGTACGCGCACGTCAATGGTACGGAAAGCGCTCGATTTTGTGGCCTGGGTCGTATATCCCAGCGTGTATTGGTTGCGGGCCGAGTCCGCGATCCTGGCATATGCCTGCTCGATGCCCTGGCGGT
>DASXIL010000240.1:0-6938 GCA_036497985.1 Candidatus Angelobacter sp.
ATCGACGAGATTTCTGTTATGAGACAGGATTCGCCCGGTTACTTTGACTTTCTTGCCGACCTCAATGCTACTTGTCGCGGGCTGATCGGCATATGAAAGGCTTCCGAAAAGAACGAGGCAGCCTAAGCCATACAACGACCGCACTTTCCATTTCCACAAATTGAGTTTCACTGAATTTCCTCCGCTAACCTGAATTCGCAACAGCATCAAGGCTGCGCTCTGTGCATTACTTATCAATGCATCTTGCTTGCCATTGCTGAGTTGGACGCTCGTCGCCGGAAGTGGCTGATTACGCGAGCGTTCACACTGCTTAACAATTACTGGAGACGGAGCGACTGTCTGTAGTTCGACATCTGGCGAACCTGTGACAATTAGCCGTCAGCGTCGCTCATGCTCTATCGAATGTCACCGCCGTGACATTCGCAAATCGCGATATTGAATGAGTTGTCAGATCTTCTCGCTTTGGCAGCGAACATGCTTTAGGAGTTATGTCGACGGTTCAAATGAAAACACCGTCACTCTTAAGGAGGACTTATGAAAACCAATTCCATTCAATTCATTTATCAGGCAATGAACGCAATTGCCAGCGGCAAGCACGATCGTGAAACCGAGCAATGCCTGTCTGATGCCGTTGAACAAGAGCTTCTTGCAATCAACGCAAGCCTAGTGCTGGCGAGGTGGCGCGAAATTACTGTATCCACGTCAAAATTGGAAGCTCAAGTTGCGTAAGCCGAGAATTTGGCAAGAGAAAGGGAGTTTATCTATGAGCCGAATACTTTTTTGCACCTTGTTGCTGCTGGGTACACCTGTGATTGGCCAGCAGCCGCAAGCCCCGGTTCCAATGGCCCCCAATGCGCAAGTTTCACCTGAAAATACCTCGCAGATGGACCAGTCAGCGCCTTCGCTTGAGAACAAGGCGGCTGGGAATGAACGTATCCAAAATAATCTTCAATCTGCTTTCGACGATGATCCCGGTCTAAGCGGAGCAGAGGTTGCAGCGAATGTGGACGACGAGAGCATTATTCTTACCGGAACAGTGCAGAGCTATTTACAGCACCAGAGAGTTCTGCAACTCGTCTCGGTCTATAGCAGCTACCGTGAGATCGTGGATAAAGTGACCGTGCAGTAGAGCCGGATTTTTCCGCTAAAGCGGATGTGTTTCAAGTAAACCTATATTTATAGAATCGCTGAACCTCAGAGGAATTGTTGCAGGCAAACGCGACGATCAGCCGACCGATATCACTGCAACCAAAAACATGGTAGCCAATACCGCAAGTACAACTATGAATATTACTGCCATTCCCAGTACCACCCTGGCTTGCAGCCTGTGATTCGAGCTCGTTGCTTGGCTTAATACTGTCATTTTGCTTTACTCCTATCGTTGATTCGAGTCGCTTTCGAAGTTCGTTCGGAAATGAAGTGCAGTTGCGTAGCCCCAGCCAGTAACACCGAGGAAAGAACCAGCCGGGTTGGATGTCAAAATGCCGTCGCCCGGCTGAAATTTGTTTTGATCAAAGTGCGGGCATCACCCGCCGTAAGCGCCTTGCAGGTCATGCAGCCAATCTTTGTCCTGCTGCTCGATCTGCTGATTCTCACTGGATTTTTGCTCGTCTTGCTTGCCTGCATCTTTCGCGCTCTGGTTGCAGTTGTCCTGTTGCGTCATGTTGGTTGGAGTGGCTGCATTGTCCTGCTTTCCATTTCCGCTTTCCGCGAAGGCCGAGACTGAAGCCGCGAGCAGGGCCACCATAAGGGTACCTGTCAAAATCGTTTTCATAATTACTCCTTTCAGATATGACTAAAGCATCTGGCTTGCCAAACTTGGGCGGGCTGCAGAATCAGACATAACTGATTGAAAGACCAGTGTGATTAATTAAAAGCGTGCAGAGTGCGTCCGCATGGGCTGTCGAATTCCAGACGCCCCGTCGAAAATCGATTTCGGCACGAAGCGAGTTTAATGCCTCCGAAGCGAACTCCGGTGCCAGAGTGAAATAACGCGCGATGGTTGTTACATGCAATGCAAGGGCGCCAGGCGCTGGTGTTGCAAACCGCACCGTGAAAACTCCGGCAGAAAAGCTGTGCGAGGCCCTCATGGAAAAGCGCGTTATCAGAAAGGAATTTACTTGAGGCTCGCGGTCGTTCTTCGGTGATCGGTCATGCGCTCCGGAGAGGCGCTAAGGGGCGATCTGTCGTCAACATCGCCTGCAGTATGGAGATAAGCTTGTCAAGCGGATCTCTGGCGCTCAGATAGGCATCCACCCAGGCCGGCAACGGACCAGCGTGTTCACAGCACCGCAAGATGATCGGGATACCAGGATGGATTGCTCTCAGCTTTCGTGCAAAGTCAAAGCTGTATTGTTCCGGTGCCTGCAGATCAAGAACGATAGCAGCGGCTGAATGCATGACAAAGAGCAGCGCCATCGCCTCATTTGGCCTGTTCGTGCTCACAACGTCATGGCCCGCAAGCTGGATTGCGTCCAACACCAACTTGCTGGTGGCTGCCTCATCGGAAACATAAAGGATCATGCCAGTATGCCCATTGCTTTTCACAATTCCATCCTCTTTTCATCCACCCTCTGTATTTCGCAGCAGCTGTAACCTTTCTTGCATTCTGATCTCCAAACCTGTGCTTCTGGTCTCCGGCGCTTGCCCACACTCTGTGCATGGGCGCTTTGATTTCGACGCAGTGTCGAAAATCAGTCACTTCAACTCTTAGTGGAATTTAACTTGACGCTCGTGAAGCGCCTCAATACCCGCGCAAGAAACACTTTGCGGAACTCACCACAGAAGAGCGCATTGGGCCTCTAGTTGCTATTCCTTATGACGTGTTTCGGACACGGCTCGTAAGGAGGCCCTATGTCAAGAAGAGCAAAGAAACTACTCACTGAGTTCTCACGCTGCGGTTTGCGCGTGCTGTGCGTTGATGATGCTGAACCGGCTCTGGCGCTCCGTGCGCTCATTTTGAAAGCCAAAGGTTATGCCGTGACTATCTCTAGTAGCGCACTCCAAGTGGCAGAGACGTTCGAGAACGGCAAATTTGACTTGGCTGTTTTGGACTACGAAATGCCTGCCATGAACGGCGTCGAGCTTGCAGCACGGCTCAAGGCTGCCTGTCCTGAATTGAAAACAATCCTTTATACGGGCGCCTCATACGTAATAAGGCATGACTTGCCTTTTATTGACGCAACGGTGGACAAGTCTGATGGAGTTGAGGAACTGCTTGCTACGATTGAAGCCTTTCTCCCGCAGGCAGCAGTACCCCAACTCTGTCGCACTCGGTTCGGCTGAAGCGTGAAGGAGAAGTGAGAATGCAGAAACGCAGCTTCCGATTTCGATTTGGCTTCGTGACTTTATTGTCGCTGGCAATTCTCGCGATCGTCCTTGCCGTTCGCGTCCCTCACGCCCAAGAGCAGTCTACGTCACTTGCGGTTCCTCCCGAGGTCAGGTCACACAATGGCGTTGCAGCTTTGACTCTTCACGCAGTGCGCGGAAGCGATGGCCGCAACAGTTTTTCTTTCAATGGAAAGACAATACCACCGATCATCCGTGTTTCACCCGGAGACACTCTGAAAATCACATACGTGAATGACCTTCCTCAGCCATCGGGCGAGCAGTGCTCGGTTGGTCGGTGCATGAACATGACAAACCTCCATTTTCATGGACTCGGGGTTTCCCCCAAAGCCCCGGAGGATGATGTTCTGGACATGATTGCCATGCCGGAACAAACCTTACATTACGTCGTTCATATTCCGCCGAGCCAGGAGCCGGGCCTGTACTGGTATCACACGCACCCGCATGGCGAGAGCGAGCAACAGGTTCTGGATGGAATGTCGGGTGCAATCATCGTCGAAGGAATGGAACGTTATGTCCCCGTGGTCCGCGGCCTGCCTGAAAGGATAATCATCCTCCGCGGACCAGCGATCAGGCAGAATGCTGATGGGCAATCGGCACTCAGGAAAGTCGAGGCAGGGGTGACTGGTTGCGGAAACGCGGAGCCGCCCGAACGCGTATTTACAATCAATGGTAGCCTTCGCCCGACGATTCGCATCGCGCCCGGCGAACGGCAATTCTGGCGCATTGTGAATGCTTCGGCGGACCGCTATGCCGACTTGCAACTGAATGGAGAACAGTGGCAGATTGTTGCGCTGGATGGTATGCCTCTTGCTTATCACGATCCTTTACATCCTATGCGTGTGGCTGATCATGTGTTGCTGCCTCCCGCTTCACGGCTGGAAGCCATCGTAACTGGGCCCCCGGCGGGATCACCTGCGATGTTGCGGACCCGCTGCGTTGATGCCGGCCCCGACGGTGATCCCACGCCCGCCATGGTCCTGGCCGATCTTGTCCCAACCTCATCTTCAGCCCGCTCACAAACGAGCGTGGTCTCCGATCTCAGGCCTGCTGCGTACAAGCAACCGCAACTCGCGTCCCTCGAAGCGAGCCCGCCACAGTTTGTGGCTACGTTTACTGAAGACAAAAAAGGCTTCTACATCAATGGCCAGCGTTATGAACCGGATGCCGGGCCCATGACAGAGGCTATGGTAGGAACTTACCAGCACTGGCGGGTCGTGAACCAGACGCGAGAGCTGCATCCAATGCATCTCCATCAGGTACATTTTCTGGTTTACGCCGTAAACGGAACCGAGCTGCCAAATCCGGAATGGGTTGATACCGCGAATGTTCCTTCTGGCGGTTCGATTGACATGATCGTGGATTTTACGAATCTTGTAATACGCGGCATGTCCGTTTTTCATTGCCATTTGCTGAACCATGAAGACAAAGGCATGATGGCCAAGATCCTGCTTAAGTGATCCACGTTTCCCATCTTCCATTTGTGAACATTTCGAACTGACAATCCAACATATCCGCTCTGCTCGCACGGTCGAAGATCGACAATCAGCGTCGACGATGTCGAAATGGCAACAGCAACGGCGGCGTCAGCAAGATGAGAATTTGTGTTGTCAACAACTTAAGCGGAGACTACTCAACCGGAAAATGGCAGCCCAGATGCATATGGTTTAGTAGGAGAAATATTCATGAACCAAAGAAAATTTCTTATAACGTCATTCTGTTTGACACTGTTTTGCCTGCTCGCCCTGCCAGCCTCCTTAATGGCGAGTGAACGCGACCAAGCCACACAAATGACTTTCAATGAACCGGTCGAGATACCAGGCCAAGTGCTGGCTGTCGGGACCTACTGGTTTGCGCTGATGGACAGTCAATCGGACCGCAATATCGTTCAGATTTGGAACGAGGATAGGTCCCAACTTATAGCAACAGTTTTTACGGTCTCAGACTATCGATTTCAGCCGACCGATAAAACCGTAGTCAACTTCGAAGAAAGACCTGGTGATCAAACGGAGGCCATTCAGGCCTGGTTTTATCCGGGCGAGAATTTCGGGCACGAATTTGTCTACCCCAAAACCCAAGCGATTTCACTGGCACAGCAGACCCAGCAGCCTGTGCTATCGATGCCGGAAGAGGCTGCAACTGATACACCTCCAGCCTCTGAGCCGTCGATAGATGCGGTCACGGCAAGCGGCAACGAGATCGAAGTCTCTGAGATCGTGCAGTCTGAAGAACCAAAGGATGACGTGGTCATGGCCAGTCTGCCTCAGACGGCGAGCCTGTTCCCAATCATAGGATTGCTGGGTTTGGTGGCACTGGGCGCGAGCCTTTGCTTCCGCCGGATGGCACACAACATCGCCTGAAACGCTGAAGGCTCGCAACCTCATTGAATAACGCGATATTCAGAAATGAAAGGCAATTGCAATGCGCTGGAGACATCAGAGCCTCGTTTGGTGCCAATACATCTTCCTGGTTCTGGGTTTCCTGGCGCTGGCATATTGCGCAAAGTCGTTGACGCAAGCGTGGCTATTTCAAAGATGGGCGCGCCAGCAGATCGAAAGTCAGGTTTCGCGCAGGGTAGCGTCTGACGCTGGCTCAGCAGCGAAGCCAGAAAACAAGCCGTCCTCCAGCAGTTTGGGTGAAATGGCGCCGATCGGACGACTGGAGATCCCTCGAGTTCACCTCTCCGCGATGGTCGCCGAGGGAACATCGTCGCGCGTGCTCAGTCGTGCAGTAGGTCACGCAGTTGGCACTGCGCTGCCGGGAAGCCTGGCAACGTGACTCTCGCCGCACATCGCGATACATTTTTCCGCCACCTGAGTGACGTACGTTCGGGAGACATCATTCAAGTGAATGAGCCAGGACACGCATATAAGTATCAAGTCCGCTTTACCGCTGTTGTCGGGCCTAGAGACACCTGGGTACTGCAACCCACTGGGCAAGAAACTCTGACATTACTGACCTGCTATCCATTTCATTTTGTCGGGCCGGCGCCCGACCGGTTCGTTATTCGAGCGCGCAGAATTCGAGCAGCCGAGGAATGACGCCGCACGAAACGTCTAAGTGTCACGAACATTTAGACTCCGTCGAAACTCCGCCAGAGCCCGCTGCACGATTTCTTAGTGCCCTCCAGTAAGTGCCACTGATTCAACGCCCTTAACTCTACTTCACGGTTCGATTTTTGGCAGACCAAGTGCATATGTTCAGGGTGGTGCTAAGTAAGGCATCCTCGTGGTGCCTCTTACGAAGCAAAAGGAGGTTTATGAAAATCAAAAAACACATCATGATTTCAGCAGCAATCATCATGCTTATGACAATTCCGTCCGTGGCGCAGCAGGTCAAAACGGATTACGACCGCAGCGCAAACTTCAGCCAGTACAAGACTTACTCATGGTCCGGCGTAAGGACCTCAGACCCGCTCCTGGTTGACAGGATCAAGAGTGCAGTCAATTCCACGCTGTCGGCGAAAGGGTTGACGCAGGTCGACTCCGGCGGCGATCTCACGATCAATGCCATGGAGATCACCAAGAACCAGCAAACTCTCGATACCTTCTATGACGGCGGCTTCGGGGGCAGGCGCTTTGGCGGCGGCT
>DASXIL010000241.1:0-3100 GCA_036497985.1 Candidatus Angelobacter sp.
GGAAGATCCCAACTCGGCGCACGACTTTGGCAAAGACATCTTGCCCAAGATTCTTGAGCAGTACAAGCTTCATTCCTTCAACTTCATTGACGAAAACATGAAAGAAGCGCAGTACTGGCGCGACGTGGGCACGATTGAAGCTTATTACGAAGCCAACATGGACCTGGTCTCCGTCTCACCGGTATTCAATTTGTATGACAAA
This sequence comes from Candidatus Angelobacter sp., assembly GCA_036497985.1. Taxonomy (GTDB): domain Bacteria; phylum Acidobacteriota; class Terriglobia; order Terriglobales; family Acidobacteriaceae; genus Angelobacter. The sequence goes on from DASXIL010000241.1 coordinate 203, forward strand.
CACTGGCCCATCCGCACGCACCAGCGGCAGTATCCACCGGCCAAGTTCGTCTTTGGCGAGCCCGGACGCACCGGCATGGCCATTGATTCCATTGTTTGCCCCGGCAGCATTCTTTCCGGCGGCTATGTGCGCAACTGCGTGCTCTCACCAGATGTGCGCGTGAACTCTTATACAGAAGTCGATACCAGCATCATCTTTTCGCATGTCAATATCGGCAGGCATTGCAAGATTCGCCGCGCGATTATTGACCGCGATGTGCATCTGCCTGAAGGCACGGTCATCGGCTTTGATCCAGAGCAGGACGCAAAGAATTACATCGTCACTGAAACCGGCATCACGATTGTGACGCGCGATTACTCGCTGTTTGAGAGCCCTGTAGCGGTGGATTACTTTACCAGCGAATAACTGCTCTTGGTTTTTGCCATTGGCTCTTAGCTTTTTCTGGAATCCCTGGAGCGGAGCGAGGGATCGCTATAGCCGCGATGCTCTCTGATTTTCACAAATCACAAACATCTCCTCGGACGCGACCTTCAGCTCTCGATTCATAACGTCCTCGGAGTAGTGCCGCGCATCGAAATAGTTATCGGCTTTTCATATGCGGAGAAGGAGGTACAACATGATGAAGGAGGTACAACATGATTGAGACGAAGGTTACTATTCCAGACATCATCCTTATCGCCGGGACCCGTGTGGTGCTGGGGATTGGTATTGGTCTGCTGATTTCAACGCGCTTGAACAACGATCAGCGCAAAGCTGTGGGATTGGCTCTTGCCGCAGTCGGCGGGCTCACTACCATTCCACTGGCGTTGGGAGTGGTTGGCAAACAGCGTTCCAGCCTGGCTGAACTCAGGGCCGCATAAGCCGGCACGCACTGGGCTTTTCCGGACGGGAGCGGATCGGCTCACGCAACGGATTTTTCCGGCAGCCGGCGCGACGCGCGACGATTGAATGTCCTGGTGAAGCTCTATCTATTTCGAGCCGAAGAGCCCCTTCATTTTGTTGAAAACCTGGTCCAGCTTCGTTAGGTTGACAAGCTTTTCCACGCGCGGGCTGAGGTTGGTAATCTCCAAATCAACAGCGCGTCTTTGCGCGGCGGTCCAGACGGAAAGCAGAGCGCCCAGGCCCGTACTGTCAATGAAGGTGACCTGAGAGAGGTCCAGCACGATGCGGTGAGTAACGTCAACGCCCTTGCCGCGAGATGTAGGAATCACGCGGTCGCGAATTTCGCTTTGAAAAAACTCGGCTGACTCCGCGGTGATTTTGCCATGGCAATGGACAGTGGTTTCTTGCGCTGTTTCTACCAACTCAAACCTGAGTCCGGGCGCGCTGAACGCATTGGCTCCCATAGGAGGCCTCCACTATTGATGGCGTTGAAAGGGGCACTGTCCCCGCGGATGGTCCGCAGAGCGCTCCGTATTTATACTCGCTCCACACGACTGTATGCAAATACCCGGATTTCACTTTCAATCGTGTGACACGATAGCAAAAGCTAGACTGGGATTTGTCAATTAGCCAAGGCGGACCCATCGCAGGCAACGTGGGATGCGGCGGGCAAAGTTCCAGGCCCGTTTTTTCAGACATGCACCCGTTTTTTCAGACATGCACCAGGTCGCTGGTGACTGTCCGGGCAAAACATCTGCTAATGATTTTTACGCACGCGTCTAAAAAGTCGCGCTCCTGGGTGGCTTTGAACGCGGCCAGGAAGTAGCTTTCCACGTTAAAGATGGCGACGATCTTGTTTCCGGCCATGATAGGAACAGATATTTGCGATTTCACCAGGTCTGAAGCCTGAATATAGCGCGGATCGTCGGCAACATTGTCGGCCACAATGGCGCGGCGCGTTGCAGCTGCGGAGCCGCATAAACCTTCATTCCAGGAAATTTTTGCCTTGGGAGTAAAACTGCCGGTGTGGGGACCTAGTAAAAGCAAGGAAGGATCCGTTTTGTCCACCAGGTAAAACCCAACCCAGTTGTATCGCGGAATATGCAGGTGAATCCGTTGTGAAACACGCTGCATCATTGTGTCAGGATCGGCCGCCGAGCGGGCGAGCTCCTCAAATTCTTTCAAGAGGTATTTGTGCGGCATTGCGGCAATGTATAGCCTTGCCCGGCCACAATCCATAACATTGCTTAAGGCGACTAGTACGAAGGTAATTACTTTTCCCAAAATGGAACTGGGGCCTAGTGCTCATCGACCGTTCAGGAAATCTTGCAAGACCTCGACATACTTTTCCGGCTCTTCATACGCAGGCAGATGCCCGCTTTGCTCAAAGAAGACGAGCTTCGCGCCGGGGATGGCGTGCGCCAGCCGCCAGGCCGTGAGCGGAGCCACGTTCATGTCATAGCGGCCGGTGATCACCAGCGTAGGAAATTTGAAACCGGCAAGCTTGGGCGTGAGGTCAAGATCGGCGGTTGCCTTGGCCACGGCTTCACTCACGGCAGGTTCGAATCCCAGGTCACCAATGTGGCTCATGTAGGCGTCGCGTTTCTGCGGCGAATAAAAGATCATGCGGAAATGATTGCGCAGGCCGGCCCGAGCGGCGGCTTCGGTCTCAGGGCCAAGCTTTTGCGCTTCCTGTTTGTTCTCTTCCTCGATATCGGGAAAAACATCGGGCAGCACGTGAACGATATCGTGCCATGAAGGGCCGGGCGAATCGGAGAGTATCAGCTTCGCGACATGTTCAGGATGAGCGGCGGCGTAAGCCATGGCGACAAGGCCGCCATAGGAGTCGCCCAGCAGCGCAAATTTATCAAGGCCGAGCGCCTGACGCACGGCGTCGAGATCGGCGACTTGAGAATCCATTGTCTGTGGCGCTCCGTTTTGCAGGCGCTTTGATACGCCGGTGCCGCGCTGATCATATAAAACGACAAAGCGGTTTCGTCCGATGCGCTCCCAGAG
>DASXIL010000242.1:0-2129 GCA_036497985.1 Candidatus Angelobacter sp.
CATCGCTCACTACGACAATTCGCCGAACAACAAGTTCAATCCCGATCCAAACAAAACCATTTTGTGGGGCGATCAGAACTGGGACGAGATGCAATCCGGATTTCTCGGGCTGGTGTTTGATGCGAAGACGGATGTGAACAAGGCGTTCATCCAGTCCGGGCCGAGCTTACTGCCGCGGGGAACTGTTGCAGGACCTACGCTGGCGGCGATTGAACAACCGAAGAAATAAACGTGCGCGGCGTCTTTACGAGCCGCGCACGTAAGTAAGCGGTGGTCTTAATTTGCTTGAGCCGCTCCAGGCGCCCCGCAGTTGATTTTGCACTTGCCGGGCATCACGAATTTGTCTTTGATCTTGTCGCGAAACGCCGGATACATGGTCTCCGCTCCACCGAGTGACGCTTCTTTGGGAATCCCGTAGACCCGCAGCATTTCCTCGACGAACGGATTCTTTCCGGGAAGATAATGCGGCACGCGGCCCGATTCCACGCCTTCGTATCCGATGATGCACGGCGGTCCAGCAACAGCAACCGGCGTGGGAGTCGACATATACGAGCGCGTGAGGATGTAAGGCTCGGTCAGATAGATCGGGTCCTCCATCACGAGCGCCAGCGTCAGCATATCGCCGTGACGCATGAACGTCGTGGTGATGGTGGCCTGATCGCTGCTGGCTGCGCCGTTGCGCCGAATGTAGCCGGTCTTGATATGCGTGGTGTAAGCCGTCAGCGTGTCGCCATTCCAGGTGCCGGTGGTGAAACCGGTCTGGTCGTGCGGCGCATTTTTTGAAGGATGCGGGCGCCCGTCCATCCAGATCGTCATGGGTGCGCGGGTTTCCCAGCCGCCGATAACCCATGCCACGATCTTGCCGGTCACGGGATCGTTCTCATTCCAGATCTTCAGGCTGAACGGACCGGCGGCGATGTGCCACTGGGTCTGAAACCAGCAGATGCGCTCCGGCATGGAAATGGTGGATTGCGAAAAACTCAGGGCCTTGGCACGACCGGAATCGTTGAAAGGAGGCCGGCCCAGTCGTCAGGGTTGGGACCGGCGCCGCGCTCCATGGCGTCTTCGTGATTCTTGGCAGTCCAGGATCCGGACAGATCGATTTCAGCAAGAGCGGGCAAAGCCGCGCATGTCAGCATCGCCAGCGTGCAGATGATTTTATTGCGGGTCATTATGTGATTTCCTTTCCTGTTGCCTTACCACTTCGCAGAGCACTCGCTGGGGTGCCACCCGGCGTCGCCTGTCAGTTTCTTGAAATGCGTGCTGATGATGAATGGCTCACGCAGATACATCGGATCGGTAACGACGCTGGTGACCACCATCAACGTGTCGCCGTTGCGTTCCTTGACCAGATCGTAGTATTCGGTGAGGCTGGTATTTTCGCTATAGGGAACGCCGTTCTTGCGCAAATAACCGGCCTTCAGGTGGTTAGTGGTGACTTTCATTGTCCCGTTCACGGCTTGGCCACCGGCACGCTGCACTTCCCACTGGGCAACGGAGTCGCCCTGCAGCGTCGCGGGACCTTCAGGAGCTTTCCAGTTGCCGAAATGGAAAGTGCGGGTCTGTTTGCCTGCATCCGTTTCCATCTTCAGCGTCTGGTCGTCCTGCCAGGTAAGGTGCAGGTTTCCAGGCACACGCAAAATCGCCGGTGCTCCATAGGATTTGCATTGATCGCCAGAGGCTTCTTCTTTCGCCGGATCCCAGGCATCGGCAATCTTGACCGCCGCCGCGGTCATGGGCACTCCCTGATAATCACCGGGCGCCGGCGTCACCATACGATAGCGCCAGTCCTCTGTGACTACGGAAACCCAGTAGCCGGTTAAATCGATGGGGGCTGCCGCTTTTGGAGCCATTGGCGGGCCGCCGCGTCCACCGCCCCGGCCCTGCGCCTGCAGTCCTGTTTGAGCGATCATTGCTCCGGCGAGGAGCAACATGAATTGCATCGATTTTGCTTTGAAAATTGGATATCTCACGCTTTTCCTGCCTTCGCTGTCAGGCTCTTGTGTATGGCTTCGACAAACCCATTGGTGACGCCGGGTTGCGCGCCGTATTGCGTTTCGTAGGGTTTGGCGGGCGATGCGGCCTTGATTTGGTCGAGAGTCATACCTTGTTTGATCATGTCCGCAATC
>DASXIL010000243.1:0-3985 GCA_036497985.1 Candidatus Angelobacter sp.
TGTTCCATTTGAAAAGCTGGTTGAGGAACTTCATCCGGAACGCAGTCTGAGCCACTCGCCGTTATTCCAGGTGATGTTCGATCTCCAAAATGCTCCGATGCAGCCGATGCTTCTGGAACGTTTGCATTTGACGCCTCTTCCGTTTGAGCCCGGAACTTCAAAATTCGATTTGACACTTACGTTGAATGAAGCAGCAAAAGGACTGGATGGTGTCCTGGAATACAGCGCCGATTTATTTGACGAGAGCACGGTCCGGCAAATGGTTGAGAGCTTCAAAACCATATTGCATGGAGTAGCTTTAAATTACGATGCCAAGCTTCAATCATTGCCGGTTCTGACTGACGCAGAGAGGCGAAAACTGCTGATCGAATGGAATAAAACCTCTCAACCCTATGCGTCAGCTGCTCTCGTTTGCCGATTATTTGAACGGCAGGTGGACCGCACGCCGGAAAAGCCCGCGCTTGCTTGCGGAGACGCGATCTTAAGCTACCGCGAGTTGAACTCGCGCGCAAACCAGCTTGCCCGGTATCTCCAGAGATCTGGCGTGGGACTGGAGGCGCTGGTTGGGATTTTAATGCAGCGCTCTGCCGAAACAGTGGTGGCAATACTTGCGGCTTTGAAAGCAGGCGGAGCGTATTTACCGCTCGATCCCACATACCCTGCAGAGCGCCTGGGCTTCATGGTCAAGGATGCGCGGCCCAGAGTAGTGGTGACGGAAAGCACTTTTTTGCAACTGCTGCCGCAGCCCATGCTGCAGGCCGTTTGCGTGGATCGGGAAAGAGATGAAATCAGCAAGGAAAGCGCGGGGAATCTGCCCGTGGAGGTATCCTCTGCGAACGCTGCTTATGCGATCTACACCTCTGGTTCTTCCGGCCGGCCCAAGGGCGTAATGGTTTCCCATCAAAATCTCCTGCATTCAACTTCGGCCCGTCTGTTGTATTACCGAGAGCCGGTCCGCGCTTTTCTCTTGCTTCCATCATTTAGCTTTGATAGTTCTGTTGCCGGCCTTTTCTGGACGTTATGCCAAGGCGCCAAGTTGGTGGTTCCTGAAGAAGCAGATCATCAGGATCCGGCGTATCTGCTGAAAATCTGCGCAGACAACCCTGTCTCGCATCTGCTCTGCCTCCCGAACTTTTATCGCGTGTTATTGGAGCAAGCAAACGCTTGCTTGGTGTTACTGAAAGCAGCAATTGTTGCCGGTGAAAAGTGCCCTCTTGATTTGGTCCGCCGCCATTACACTTCACTAGCCGGAGTCCCGCTCTTTAATGAATATGGACCAACTGAAGCCACGGTATGGAGCAGCGTCTATGAATGCCGTTATGACATCAGTCGTGACAATCTTCCGATTGGCCGTCCCATCGCAAATACGCGAATTTACCTGCTGGATTCTCGATTGCAACTCGTGCCGCCGGGAGTAGCTGGCGAACTGTACATCGGGGGCACCGGAGTTGCACGCGGTTATCTTAATCATCCCGAACTCACAGCCGAACGCTTCATTCCCGATTCATTCAGCGGAGAACGGGGTGCAAGGCTGTACCGTACAGGTGATCTCGCGCGCTTTCTAGCCACTGGAGACCTGGAGTTTCTCGGACGAAAGGATTTCCAGGTCAAATTGCGGGGTTACCGGATTGAACTCACAGAGATTGAGTCGGTTTTGGCGGAGCACGTGTCCGTGCAGCAAACTGCTGTGCTGATGCAAGAAGATGCGCAACGAAACAGTTCCCGATTGGTTGCATACATCGTGCGAAGGCCCGGTATGGAAGCAACTACCAGTGAACTGCGGGAATATCTAAAAAACAGGCTTCCGGAGTACATGCTGCCGGTTGGGTTCGTCACGCTGGATTCTCTGCCGCTGACCTCCTCAGGAAAAATAGACCGCAAAGCGCTGGAGCTTTACGCGCCAGCTAGACCACAAGCTTCATGTGAATACCATCCTCCGCGAACAGCTTTAGAAAAGGTCCTCGCAGGAATTTTCTCTGAGGTGCTTGGCGTCTCTCAGGTGGGCGCCTTCGATAACTTCTTCGAGTTGGGCGGTCATTCGTTGCTGGGCACACAGGTAGTCTCGCGGATCCGGGAGGTATTTCAAATTGAATTGCCGCTGCGCCGGATTTTTGAAGAGCCCACCGTCTCCGGCTTGGCGCAAGCGTTGTTGCTTGATCCCGCTGAACAGGCGCGAATACAGCGGATGGCGGAGTTACTGATGAAATTTTCCAACCTTTCCGACGAGCAGGCGGAAAGGCTTCTCCAGCAATCGGCCGCTTCTACAGCCGGGGAGCAGATGTCATGAACGAGACTCGCACGGACGGGCTTCATATTACTACCGCGAAGCGCGCATTAATTGATGCGGTCTTGCGCAAAGAAGGTGTTGCGCCGCCCAAGACTGACAGGATTCCACCTCGCGGCGATCATGGTCCTGCTCCGCTCTCATTTGCGCAGCAGCGGCTGTGGTTTTTTGATCAGTTTGAACCCGGCAACTCTGTTTATAACCTGATTACCAAGGTGCTTTTTGAGGGAGATCTCAACGTTCAAGCGCTAGACAGGGCATTCAGTGAAATCGTACAACGGCATGAAGCGCTGCGCACAGCCTTTGATTTCAGGGAAGGCCAACCTGTCCAGATTGTGATGCCTGCCCAGCCGGTCACGATCAACGTGATTGACCTGAGTCACCTGCAAGAAAGAGAGCAGCAGGACAAGACAGAAGATATTTTTCACGCCGAGGCCAGGCGGCCTTTTAATCTGAAGAGCGGGTCTTTACTGCGGATAACGCTGCTACAAATGCGGAAAGACAAGCACCTCCTGCTTTTTGCCGTACACCATATCGTGAGCGACGCATGGTCCGTTGGGGTGCTTATCCATGAATTAGGTGAACTATACACCGCGCTGGTGACGGGAAGATCACCATTGCTTTCTGCGTTACCAATTCAATATGCAGACTTCGCCGTGTGGCAGCGTCAGTGGCTCCAGGGCGCTGTTCTGGAGCAGCAACTTGAGTATTGGCGGAAGCAGCTTGGAGGAAGTTCGCTAGTGATGGAATTACCCGCGGACAGGCCCCGTCCCGCGCTGCAGACCTTCAACGGCTCAAGCATTTCTTTTTCGATCCCGCGCGCCTTGATTGAGCCACTTAAGACCCTGACCCGTTCAGAGAAAGCAACGCTGTTCATGACGCTGCTGGCCGCGTTCAAAGTCCTGCTTTATCGCTATACCGGGCAGCACGACATTACCGTGGGAACGCCGATTGCAAACCGGCAACGCCAGGAAATCGAGCATCTGATTGGATTCTTCACCAACACACTCGCGTTGCGTACTGATTTTTCCGGCAACCCAGGCTTTCGTGAGTTGCTGAAGAGGGTCCGCGAAACTGCGCTCGATGCCTACGCGCATCAGGATCTGCCATTTGAATACCTTGTAGAGCAACTGCATCCCCAGCGCACCCTAAGCCACAGTCCGCTGGTGCAGGTGATGTTCGTGATCAGGAACACGCCTGAAACTGAACTCAAATTCCCCAGGGTCAAGGCGACGCCGCTCAACAGCGATTTTTCGACCGCTAAGTTTGATTTGAGCTTCTACCTTGACGACCAGGGAGAAGAAGTTACCGGCGCCATCGAGTACAACACCGATCTTTTCAATTCTGACCGCATACATCGTATGGCCACGCACTTTTGCACCCTGCTTCGATCTATCGTGGACGATCCGGACAAATCCATTGCTGATCTGGAGCTGCTAAGCGAGGAGGAGAATCGCCAGCTCCTGCTTGAATGGAATGATCTGCCGGCAGCCTATCCGCGGGTTTGCGCTCATCAGCTATTTGAGCAACAGGTGGAGCGCACGCCTGGAGCCGTTGCCGCCATGTTTGAACGCGAGCATCTGAACTATGGCGAATTGAACCGCCGCGCCAATAAAATAGCGCATTATCTTCGATCGCTGGGCGCCGCGCCAGGACGCATCGTGGGCATCGCCATGGAACGCTCTCTGGACATGCTTGCCG
>DASXIL010000244.1:0-3848 GCA_036497985.1 Candidatus Angelobacter sp.
CAGTTGCTGGTGCTTGGGCTCGCATCGCCTTTTCTGGAACTGCAGAACCCATTACACGGAATCATCGGGCTGATCATTCTCATCGTCGGTATACGCATTGCCTGGCAGATTACCGCCGGGTCGCGACGCGCCAACATCGAAGGCCCCTATGAGAACTCTTTGGCTGCCTCGATATGAGATGATGCAGCCAGGAGGACTTTGCTGATTGGTGTCTCCGTTTAGTTCTGAAGTCACGCAACAATGTCCGCGCTGTGCGCGGGAAATTCCCACGGGAGCATTGGAGTGTCCGCAATGCCGGACATTAGTCCATGGTGACCAGATGGAGCAGCTGGCTGCTCACGCCAGATCGCTGGAAGCGCATGGCGACTTCCAGGCCGCTCGCGAAAAATGGCTGGCGTGCCTGCCGCTTCTACCGGCACAGTCTGTGCAGGCTGAGTGGATACGCAAACATGTGGCTGAATTAGACACGGGCCGTTCTCCGCAAATCAGTCATCCCGCTTCAAGCACCACGCCACAATGGGCCAGGAAGCTTGGACCGCTGGGGCCAATCCTGCTGGCGCTGCTGAAATTCAAATCACTTTTCAGTTTTGTGGCCTTTTTTGGTTTTTACTGGACACTCTGGGGAGCAAAGTTTGGTATCGGCTTTGCCGTGCTGATCTTGATTCATGAGATGGGGCACTTCATCGACATCAAGCGCCGAGGCCTGCCGGCGGATATGCCGATGTTCCTGCCTGGATTTGGGGCGTACGTGAAGTGGAACGCGCTGGGCGTCCCGCTGGAAACCCGCTCCGCCGTCAGCCTGGCTGGACCATGTGCAGGAGCGCTTGCGGCAGGCGTTTGCTATTTGTTGTGGCACCAAACGGGCTACGGACTGTGGGCCGCTTTGGCAAGAACTGGTGCGTGGTTCAACGCGCTCAATTTGATTCCGCTATGGATCTTTGATGGCAGCAGTGCTGCCAACGCTCTGAGCAAGCTGGAACGCGCCGTAGTCCTGCTGGTGAGCGCCGCATTGGGCTATGCGCTAGGCGAATGGGTATTCGGCCTGGTGGCGGCAGGCATGGGCGTCCGGCTGTTTACCCGCGATGCTCCGGAGGAACAAAGCAACGCGACTGCTGCTTACTTTGTGGCAGTCCTGACTGGACTGGCCTTGGTGCTGTGGCTGGTACCGGGACAAGGAAATGGATTGCGCTAGCGCAGACCTGCTCCGCTTCTCCTTACGTTGTTCAGGCGCTTGAGCCTTTGCCGCATTGCAGGCTATCTTCAAAGCGGAGGCCTCATGCACGGGAGCGGGATTCAATCCATCCAGGTCGTGCTTCTGCTCCTTTTGCTTTTTGTAGCCGGCTTTACCGCGCTGGCGCGCAAGTTGCAAACTCCCTATCCCATCGTGCTGGTGTTGGCGGGGCTTGCATTGAGCCTTGTCCCGGGTATCCCACGAGTTACGCTCAATCCTGATCTTATTTTTCTAGTAGTGTTGCCGCCGCTGCTTTTTTCCGCTGCGTGGCTTACTTCATGGCGTGATTTTGTCCATAACCTGATCAGCATTTCATTTCTGGCTTTTGGGCTGGTGGGATTTACCGTCCTGGGGGTAGCTGGAACCGCACACTTGGCTTTTCCCGGATTTGACTGGCGGCTGGGAGTGGTTCTGGGAGCGGTAGTTGCCACCACTGATGCGATTGCCGCCACGTCGATCGCAAAGCGTGTTGGCCTGCCGCAACGAGTGGTTGACGTGCTGGAGGGGGAAAGCCTGCTCAATGACGCAACGGGACTCCTGGCATTGGAGTTCGGTCTTGCTATCGTCGTAGCCGGCCAGACGCCAACAATTACTTCAGGATTTCTGCGGCTCGCATACCTTACCGTAGCTGGAATTCTCGTGGGGCTGCTGATCGGCGCGCTCATTCACGCGCTCATTCATTGGATGGAACACTATATTGAGGATGGACCGATTGAAATTACCATCAGCCTCATGGTTCCGTATGCTGCTTATCTTGCCGCGGAATTTATCCACGCTTCCGGAGTTTTGGCTGTGGTGGCTTGCGGACTTTATCTGGGGCGAGGAAGCGCGCATTTCTTCTCGCCGGCAGTGAGAATACAAGCTAATGCAGTGTGGAGCGTGTTCACTTTCATCCTCAATGGCTTTGTCTTTGTTCTGATTGGCTTGCAATTGCCCATTGTGCGGGAGGGAATCAGGGATTACAGCTTGGCATCTCTACGGCTTTATGGTGGATTGTTCAGCCTGCTGGTGATCGTTTTGCGTTTGCTGTGGGTGTTTCCCGGTGCAACGCTGGCGTACTGGATCCGGCGGCATCTCTTTCACCAGAATGAACGCGTCCACCTGCGCGGCAGATCTTTGTGACGGGCTGGACGGGGATGCGCGGCGTGATTGCCCTGGCAGCGGCTTTATCATTGCCAGAGCGCCTTGCAGATGGAAGCCCATTTCCGCAGCGCAACCTGATTATTTTTTTGACGTTCTGCGTCATCCTGGTGACGCTTGTACTGCAAGGACTGACTTTGCCGGCGTTGATACGTGCGCTTGGCCTGGCCGGCAACTCCGGCCCGAACTGCGAAGAGACAGAAGCGCGGCGCATTATGGCTGAAGCAGCGCTGGACCAACTGAACAAGACCAGTGAAGGAACCGAACCGGATTATGCAGCATTGTATGACGACCTGAAGGAACACTATCGCCGGCGATTGTCGTCCTTGCCTTTCGAAGGAGAAGATCAGGATGGTTCTGGAGCGGAAGCGTATGCGAAATTCCTGGCGGTTTCCCTTGAGCTTTTGCGGGTAGAACGAGAGACAGCTATAAACCTTCGCAATAGCGGACGTATCAACGATGAAACTCTGCGCCAGCTTCTGCAAGAATTGGATTTGAGCGAAACGCGGTTTAAGGCGGCGTAAGGTAAATCCTTCAGTTCGAAGGATGGAATAATCTGCCGAATGCGCGCCGGAAGAATCCGCGTGGATTTGATCTTTGTTTCCGGACTGGCACAGGCGCTAAGAGAAGCGATGGCGTATCAATCACTGGAGAGTCGACTTGGATGATTTCTCCCATAGTGGCGGCGACCTGGAGCGTTGTTCTTAGAACGCTGGGTTTCCGCTCACGCAAAACCACGGTTTGAATCTGCGGCTCAAATCTGGGAAAAGTCACGGTGAGCTCGTATGTGCCGGGAGATAGATGTGCCAGATGTAATGCGCCCTTGTCGTTAGTGGTAGCTGTGATCGCCTCATGACTGCCAGCCCTCGACAAGTCGATTTTTGCACCAGCACACGCTGCGCCAGAGACGTCAATGACTTCAAGATCCAGACCCGTATCTCCTTCCACGGCTTGTCCCTGTATGACAGGCTGGATTTCAGCTGCGATTGGAATGGTAGCCATCACAGAGAGGGCGATCCCGGCAACGCGTGAAATCTTTCGCACAACAATCTTCCATCCGACAGGGCAATTTTGCGTCAGCATGGTGCCGTCTTTCCGTTGGTAGAAACGGACGCATGTGCGCCCTTCGCGCCGCGATACCAGTTCTTCAGCTTCGCACGTGGTCATCGCGGAAAGGTTATAGACATTTAAGTTGCATTGGCTGCAATGGCGAATCCGATCATCGCCCGCCATCTGATTCCAATCGGCGGAACAAGGCGCAGCAACGCGTAGATTGCTCAGCAACTCACCCATGTACCGAGAACGAAGAGGTGTCGATAACTTGCGACAAAACTTCGTTTCGATCGAAGACGAGCACCCAGAGTGTAAGCTGGTGAGTGGCCACTATCGAGCCAAAATCAGTTCGCAACCTTGCCATTATCTACTTTGCCGCGTGGATGCGCTCATTCGGCATTGGGCTGCTGGGAGTTGTGCTCGG
>DASXIL010000245.1:0-5939 GCA_036497985.1 Candidatus Angelobacter sp.
CCCTTGCTTTTATTTATCCGCTCATTCCCTGTAAGGGAACTTGTGTCTTTTTGTAAAAGCTCCAGAACGTAAGGTTCTGGGCGGGGCGGCACATTCGAGCCAAGGAAGATGTAAAGGAACACGAGCCGCGCAAACGAAAGCGGCCATAGAGGTTCGGAACATGCGTATCAACAAAACAATTGGTGGCAAGCTTTATCTTGGCTTTGGCCTGATCATGGCAATCGTACTCATGGCGTTCGTCTTCAATTGGGTGGCTGTTCACCACGAACAGACGACCAGGGCGATTTATAAACAGTCAATCACGATGGGTGACAGCCTATCTAAGCTGGACAAGGCAAGAAGCGAAAACCGTCTTTTTCTGCGGAACTTCCTTCTCAACGGCGACCGGCGAGAAGCCGATGCCATTACCCGCGGCCAGGGTGAAGTGGAACGCCTGATCAAGGAGATCAAGGACAATATGACGGCGCTGGGAGACTCCAGCCGGGCGAAGCAGTTACTGGACCAGCTGGCAGACTCCGAGCGCGAGTGGAGCCGGGTCTTCGCGACACCGCTGATGGAAAAGCGCCGCCAGGTGGATACCGGCAGCGCCACGGTGGCGGAATTGCAGATCGCCTATTTGCAGGCCACGCCTACGCCGGAACAGAAACAACGAGAAGAACAGCCTCTGGTGCAACTGGTCGGCATGATGAAAACGGCGAACTCGACGGCTGAAGACTCCGATAATAGCGCGGCAACGCTCATCACTGTCGTGACCCTGGGCGGACTATTGATTGTGATTCTGCTTTCAGGCTCGATCTCATGGCGCGTGGCAAAATCGATTACCGCTCCGCTTTCGCAGCTGATCGCTGTCGCTGGACAGATCGGCAACACAGGAGACCTGGATCAAAAAGTAGAAATCAACGGCGAAGATGAAGTCGCCCAGCTAGCCAGGACCTTCAACAACATGGTGCTTTACCTCCGTGAGATGGCCGGAATTTCTGAAGCCATCGCCGGCGGCGATCTCTCAGTGGAAATCAACCCACGCTCATCGCGCGATACGCTGGGCAAGGCCTTCCGCGAGATGACGCTCGGCCTGCGCAATCTGGTAAAGAACGTCCGCGACAGCGCCGCCCAGGTGGCAAGCGGCTCCAATCAGGTGGCTTCAGCTTCAGACGAATCGGCAAAAATCAGCGTGCAGGCGGCCTCAGCCATTGACGAAGTCACCAGCACCATGCATGAGATGAGCATCAACGTGCAGAACATGGTAAAGAGCACGCAGATGCAGGCTTCCAACGTAAGCGAAACTTCCGCTTCCATCGATGAGATGGTGGCTTCGATCCAGCGCGTAGCGGATACGGCCAAGGTGCTGCTGGATATTTCTCAACGCTCACGCGACGAAGTGCATAACGGCATCAACACAATGGAGAAAGCTACGGACGGCCTGAGCCGGATCAATGCTTCCATTGGATCGTCCGCAGAAATTATCTCCGCTCTGGGCCAACGCGCAGACGATATTGGAAAAATCATTGAAGTGATTGACGATCTGGCTGAGCAGACCAACCTGCTGGCATTGAACGCTGCGATCGAAGCTGCCCGTGCCGGCGAGCACGGCCTGGGCTTTGCCGTAGTAGCCGATGAAGTACGCAAGCTGGCGGAAAAATCGGCGCAGTCTACGCGCGAGATTTCTGAGTTGATCCAGAGCATTCAGAAGGAAGCGCGCAAGGCCGTGGACAACATGGAAAAGAGCACCACCATTGTGAATGAAGGCCTTTCACTGGGTGGCGACCTGAGCGGCGCGCTGAAGAAAATTTCCAGCGTGGTATCTGAGGTTTACAAGTTCGCACAGGAAATTGGTGCAGCGACCAATGAGCAGTCACACGGCTCATCGCAAATTGCCAAAGCCACAACGCGGTTGAATGAGATCACGCATGAAATCAACTCATCCGTGGAAGAGCAGGCCTCGGGAGCGCAAGCGGTAGTCCGCGCCATGGAAAAAATGCGCGAACTGGTGCAGCGTTCGTCTTCCGGATCGACGGAACTGGCGGCTTCGGCGGAGCAGATGTCAAAGATGTCCCGCTCCATGCTGGAAGCCATGGACCGGTTTGTGCTGGAAAACATGGGAGGGCGCGATGCGCGGCCCGGACAGCGCCGAGAAGAGCCCACCGGTCGCGGCACCCCGGCGCCACAATATGCAGCCGCTACCGCGGGCGGAAACTACAACTAAGCCGAAGGAGACCCTGATGTCCAAAGAAATGCATATTGTCGGCTTTCGCGTAGGGCGCGAGGTTTTTGGCGTTCCAATCGCGCTGGTGCATGAGATTGTGCGCGTGCCGGAGATCACTTCTGTGCCGGATTCACCCGGCTGCGTGCAGGGAGTGATCAACCTGCGCGGCAAGATTGTTTCCGTGGTGGACCTGCGGCGCCGCTTTGGAGAGAAAGAGATCAAGCCTACCAAGAAAAACCGCATCCTGGTAACTGAGGTACACGGGAAGCTGGTGGGGCTGATCGTGGACAGCGCTTCAGAAGTCTTGAAGATTCCAGAGAGCGATATTGAATTGCCGCCCGTGTTTGACCAGGGCGAACTAAACTACGTGACCGGCGTGGGAAAGCTAAATGGCCGGCTGATCATTTTGATTGACCTGAACAGGATTCTGCAAAAGGGCGAACTGCGGCGGATTGCGGAAGTGACGGAACCGCGCGCAGCCGCTGCTTTCGCGGGATTGTAGCGGCACCTAGGACGAAACGGGAAACCATGGCCACTCCGAGTCTTCAAATCCAAATTAGTGAACCGGAATACAAGCTGCTGCAGACGCTCGTCTATCAGGAATGCGGCATGTACTTTGATGAAAGGCGGGCCCATTTTTTGCAGGACCGCCTGCAACGCAGATTGAAAATCTGCGGGCTGGATACCTTTTACGCTTACTATCGTCTGCTCACCAGCTACCAGGGCAAGGCGGAGATGAGCGCGCTGGTGGAAAACCTCACGGTGAATGAAACCAGCTTTTTTCGCAACAAACCACAGCTTGAGCTGTTCCAGAAAAACGTCCTGGAAGAACTGTTGAAGCGGAAGCAGGAACGCCGTGACTGGAGCTTGCGTCTGTGGTGCGCGGGGTGTTCCACCGGACAGGAACCATACACGCTGGCCATGCAGGTGTGCGACGCGCTGGCTTATTACTATTTACGCAATCCCCTTCCCTTTGAGATGCCGAGTCCCAAGCCACTGATTCCGCCACCCTGGAAGGTGGAAATCCTAGCTTCCGACATTAATTACACGGTATTGCGTACAGCGCAAGAAGGCGTTTATTCAGAAAGCCAGATGGAATCCGTGGACTACGCTTACCGGCTGCGTTATTTCGACAAGGTAGGCGACCGTTACGCAGTAAAGCGTGGACTCAAAGACCTGGTCCATTTCGATTTTCACAATCTAAAGACGGAGTTTCTGCCCCAACGCAATGACGTAATCTTCTGCCGCAACGTGATGATCTACTTTGATGAAGCGGAGCAGAAGCGCCTGGTGGAAAAACTATATCGCTGCCTCAATGCCGAAGGTTACCTGTTTATCGGGCATGCGGAAAGCCTTTTTGGACTGTCAGACAAATACAAGATGATCCACCAGAACAACGGCACGGCATACCAGCGCATTGAGGTGGCGGGGTGAACTTCTTCTCTGACGATCACGCGGCCGAGCTTCGCGAACTCTTCTTTGAGAGCGCAACAGAACTGTTGCAGACACTCAACGAAGAGGGGCTGGAGCTGGAGAAGCGTCCGGAAGATGAAGAGGTGTTACGCCAGGTTCGGCGCACCGTGCACACGCTGAAAGGCGATTCAGCGGCATGCGGCTACACAGAGCTGAGCGAACTGGCACATGCGCTCGAAGACGTTTTGCGTCCTGAGATTGCCGCAATGAGCAAAGCCGCCCTGGCGGAAGCGGTCCTCATCGCCGCCGACACATTCAGCTCCATGCTTTCCGCGTATCGCGGCAGCCTGCAGCCGCCCGCCGGAGAAGAACTGAAGGAACAGATCGTCTCGCTTACTAGAAAGCCCGCCAATACTGTGCGTTACAAGCTACAGGGGCGCTTTGTATGGAGTGAGTACGAGCAGATGGTGGTAGCGGACGCGCTGGGCCGCGGAGAAACCGTTTACAACGTGGCGTTCTCCATTGAACCGCAGTGCCCAATGCGTGGCGCAGCAATGCAGTTGATCCGCAATGTCCTCCAGGACTGCGGAAAGCTGCTGGCCGTCGCTCCCGACCAGAGCACGCTGAATAGTGATCTGGACGTGGTGGAAGCAGCCATTGCCAGCGACAATTCCGAAGAGTGGATCGCCAAGAAGTGCCGCATTCCCTCAGTGGTTGCGGAAGTCCTGGTGCAAAAAACCGGAGCGCAGGAACATGCGGACGACGTGCTGGATATTGTGAAGCACGTAACTGCAGCGCAGGAAGATGAAACCGAGACCACAATCCGCGCTGAAGAAACACCGGTAGCGACCCATGCCTCTGCCCGTGAAGTTGCAACATCAAGAGCTGAGAGCGCCAATGCACAAATCCCAGACACACCGCCTGCAAGCTTTGCCAGCATGTCAGAAACTCTTTTGCGCGTGGATGCGGAGAAGATTGATTCTGTGCTCAACCTTGTGGGTGAGCTGATTATCGCAAAGAGCATGCTGCACCAGGCGATCAATGAATTTGAAAAGCGTCATCCCAAAGATCCTTTGAAAATGCGCTTCTCTGACGCCATGGCATTCCAGGCGCGGATCATGAACGACCTGCAAAAGTCCGTAATGAAGATCCGGATGGTTCCGGTGGAGCATCTTTTCCGCAGGTTCCCACGCGTGGTGCGCGATGTAGCCAAGTCCTGCGGCAAGGAAGTGAACCTGGTGGTGACCGGACAGGACACCGACCTGGACAAGAGCATTCTGGACATGCTGGCTGAGCCGCTGGCCCACCTGGTACGCAATGCCGTGGACCACGGAATTGAATCCCCGGCCGAGCGCATCAACGATGGAAAGCCGGCGCAGGGCACCGTAACGCTCGACGCTTATCACCAGGGCAATGAAATTGTGATTGAGGTGACCGACGACGGCCGTGGCATCAATCGCGACAAGCTGATAGCAAAAGCGGTGGAGCGCGGGCTGATCAAGCAAAATGACGTTGCCGTGATGGGTGAAGCGGACATCAACGATCTGATTTTCCGCCCGGGACTGAGCACCGCGCAGGAAGTTACGTCTATTTCCGGCCGCGGCGTGGGCATGGACGTGGTGAAGACCGTACTGGAAAAGCTGAAAGGCACAGTCACTATTCGGACAACCGCCGGCAAAGGAACAACATTCTTCCTGAAAGTGCCGCTGACACTGGCGATCATTAAGGCATTGCTCTTCCGTGTGGGCGACCGTTTATACGCCGTGCCGCTGGCTTCCGTGGTGGAAATTACTCGGACAACGCAGGGCGCGTTGCATCGCGTGGACCAGCACGATGTAATGCAGTTACGCAATGAAGTGCTCATGCTGCTGCATCTCCACCGTCTGGAGAAAAACCCGGCGGAAACGGGAAAGATGTTTGTGGTGGTGATCTCCACGGGCGAACGCAAGTTTGGCCTGGTGGTAGACCATTTGGTAGGCGAAGAAGAATTAGTTATCAAGGCCATGGACGACCATTTAGTGGCCACAGACCTGGTCAGCGGCGCTTCCATCCTTGGCGATGGCACCGTGGTGCTGATCCTGAATCTCGCAAGTGTAGTTGCAAAGCTAGGCAAGTTACAGATGGTGGGGGCCACAGCATGAGTACCAAATTGCGAGTCCTGGTAGTGGACGATTCTGCGTTGATGAGAAAGTTGATTCCACAGATCCTTGCCCGGGACAGCGAAATCGAAGTTGTAGGAACGGCAATGGACGGCGCTTTTGGGCTCAAAAAGATTGAAGACCTTCGTCCTGACGTTGTAACGCTGGACCTGGAAATGCCGCGC
>DASXIL010000246.1:0-4113 GCA_036497985.1 Candidatus Angelobacter sp.
TAATGATCAGCACCGTGTCGTCGCCGGCGACGGTACCCACGACTTCATCCCAGCCTTCAGAATCCACGCCAAGCGCGACCGGCTGGGCGGCGCCGGAGACGGTCTTGATCACCAGCAGGTTTTGCGCGCGCCGGACTTCCACCACGAATTCCCGCACCACGCGCGAAACAGCGGGCGTGGGATCAGGGCCGGCATCGCCATTCGGCAGCATGTAGCCCTCGGGCGTTCGCACCAGGCGCAGCTCATTGATGTCGCGCGAAAGTGTGGCCTGCGTCACAGGGAAGCCCCTGCGCGCAAGCACTTTCACCAGCTCATGCTGATTAGGCAGCGGGCCGTTATGCACGAGTTCGACTATCAATTGCTGTCTGGCCAGTTTCGTCATACGAATAATTATGCAGTACTATGTATAAATATGCATCGTGAAAGATAAGTGTGTCAATAGAAAAATTGGGGGAACTTGCGGGAGACAAAAGGGCTTAACCGCAAAGGACACGAAGGAACACAAAGGTGAATGTGAAACGTGGCGGCAACCGGAGAGCTACCGGCCCTGCTTCATCCAGCGGGATCGCTTCTGCCGGAATTTGCCTTCGTGTTCCTTTGCGCCCTGTGGTTCTTGTTACCGAATCAATCCGTCCAGAATCTTTTCTGCCTGCTGGTGCAGGTCAGGAGGCGCGCCATACATCACGCTGGCGGTCTTGCCGGATTTATCGAAAAGGAACATGGTTGGAACGGCCGTGATATCGCCGAAGGCCTGGGCCGTCGCCGCGTCAGTGATGGCCCAGTGCAGATCAGGACTCAACGTATTCACTGTTTCCCGGACTTTGTCTTCGGGCGATTCAACCGCGAACGCCAGAATCGCCACGTTATCGCCATATTTCTTTTTCAGGTCGCCAAGCCATTCCAGTGTTGACCGGCAAGGCGGGCACCACGTGGCCCAGAACTCAACCATTACTACTCGTCCTGCTGCTTGTTCGGCGGTGAGAGGCTTGCTGGCAAGATCCATCAGCGTGAACTGCGGCAGGGAAGCGATAGCTGCCATGCTTGTGCTGGTTCCTGCATGCTCGCGGCTAACGACATCTTTCTTGCCTGCCAGAATCAGGTCGATCATTCGAGTGAGATCGTTCTTGAATTTCGCCTGGCTGTCCGCGTTGCGCCATGGCGCATAACGGCCTGTGCCTTCTTTCTCGCCAAAGTAGCCGAAATCGCGCGGCGCGGCGATCAACACGTCATCCAGAAATATTGCGGGATAGCCTTTCACGCCAAACCGGTCGGCCAGTTTGGAATCACCGAAATTCTCGCTTACGAACGTGACTTTGCCTGCGTATTTTGCCGCAACTTCCTGGGCCAGCAAACTTGCTGGGTCAGAGATGTTTCAAGTGTAGGGCCAGCGCACCAGCGTAAGGGTTGCTGTACGCCCGGCCTGCTGCTGCCTCGGGGCCGCTGGTTTTAGCGCCGCGTAGTAAGCAGGCAATACCTGCTGCAGGACGACCTGAGTAGCTCGCCATTCGTCCGGCGAAGGCGCGGCCCCCTCTGGTTTATTCAACCATCCTGCGGCTCTTTCCAGAAAAATCTGGATGATAGAGTCGTCACGCTTTGCTGCAGAAACGTTCTTCAGCTCTTCCGTAAGCACATTTCGCAGAGAGGCCTGCTTCGCCGCATCGGGCACGGACGGATCGAGCATGCCGAAGTGCCGCACTGCTTCGAGATATTGATACAGCGCTCCGGCGTATGCCCTGGACGAGTCCAATTCCCGGGCGGCTTTCATCGTGGAATTCAACGCGATGAACCGAGGATGCATGTCAATGGATCGCGGAGGCTGGAAAGCTGCGTTTGTTTTTTCCTGCAGAGCTTCCAACTCGGGAAGCACGGAGCGCAAAGGAGCTGGCTCTGCCTTGCTCGGGGCGTTTAGCTTGGATAGGAATTCTGCAAATGCCGTTTCGCCCTGCGCCTGTCCCATATAAAACAAACCGTCTTTCGGTTTGGTTGCAGTGGCAAACCCACGCGCGCCTTCCAGCAGCGGAATGGCCCGTACCTGCGCTGCCTCAGATATCGCGCGGATGGCCGCCGTCGTGTGGCTCCAGTCTCTTCCTCGTGCCGACTTGTCCAGTGCCGTAAGCTGCACGCTGGCTTTATTTCATTCCGATTCAAAAGCGGGTAGGCTGTCCTTGATGACATCGGCTTTCGCTTCCAGCATGCGTGCTCCGTGCATGTGGTCTTCGGCTCGGCCCAGACCTTCCAGGCTCAAGTACAGCCGTCCGGCAGCCAGTGCAGAAGCGGCCCCTGTAAGATCCCCCTCGATCTCGGAGTTGAGATCTGGGATATCAGGAATCGCAATGGGCTTGTCTTTCAACAATTGCTGCAGGCGCTGGATCTCCGCTCTGGTTTGGGCAGCAGCATCTTGCGCCGATGCCGTAACATTCGCGGTTAAGAGAAAAGCTGCGACGCACAGCGCAATGAACCGGGTCAGCCATAGATTCTTCATGGTCACACGATCTCCTGACAAGAACGGCGAGTAGTCAGCTTATTGACTGTATTCACAAGAGAACGTGAGCCACACTGGGACAGAAGCCCGCGCGGACGTGATGAATTGTATTTCGTTCGAGCGAGACTTAGCCTGCAGGCTCCATCACAATAGGCATTGTCGGTGTCTGGCTTCCGCCTGCGTTCTCAACGGTCAGGGCGAAGCCTTTTGCAATCACGCCTGCCGACATCTTGTGAAACATCATGCCGTTGCCTTTGCCATCTGGCTTGAACCAGCCGGCAGGCATGGGAGCGCTGCCGTCTGCGGGCAGCAACCAGAGCTGGTAGATCTTGTCTTCCGGCAGCGGATTCAAATTGCTGGCCATCAGCAGCAATGCACCCTGCTGCTTTGAATAGACAGTTTTGATTTGTGGTTGTGGCGGCGTTTTCCGACTGACGAGAGTCAGCGGCCATGCGTCCGGAGCGTGCAGAAGGTCACGGACCATCTTGGCTTCAGCAAGTTCTGTATTCGTGCGCGCCAATTCCACTTGCATCTGTTCCAACTGCGCGTGTGTGCGCCTGAGCGCTTGCCGCGTATTGCGGAGATCGCGCCACAACAGGATGCTGAAGACCGCCAGTATCAGCATCATCATGACTGGCGCAATGGTGACCCAGCGCCGGCGCAAATGGCCAACGGCATAGCGCTGCGGATTTCTTCTTTCCACACGCGGCTCGGCTGTCACTGCGGTCAGCAGCCGCTGCCGTGAACGCCCAGGAGGCTGCGGTCCGGTGGCGGAAAGCGCCAGAAGAGCCGTATCCGCGCGAAGGGCTTCCAGTTCACGACGGCAATCGCCGCACGTCCCCAGGTGGGCTTCAAGCGCCGCGAGTTCCTGCGGATCGTCGAGCGCTCCCATGGCGTAGAGCGCCAGCGATTCAGCGAATTGTGGATGCGCGTTCATGCCAATACTTTTCTCAAAGCCAGCAGGCCGCTGCGGATACGGGTCTTGACCGTCCCAAGCGGATCGCCGGTTTTGCCCGCGATTTCCGTATGCGTCATGCCTTCAAAGAACGCCATCTCCAGCGCCTTGCGCTGGTCCTGCGGCAGCCCGCCCAAAACGCTCCGGACTTTATCGACCACAAGTTTCTGGGAAGCCTCATCCTCCAGATTAACTCCCGTGGAGATGGGCATTTCATCGATGTCGTCTTCAGGGGGACGCTTGCGTAAAAAGTCGATAGCGCGATTGCGCGCGATCACGGCTAGCCATGGCGCAAGTCGCCCGCGATCGGCGTCAAAGGCCTGCGGGTTGCGCCACAACTGTAGAAACACTTCCTGCACCACGTCCTCGGCAGCCGTGGTACTGGTGAGCACACGTAGCGCGACCCCATACACTACTCCGGCATAGCGGTCATAAAGATCGGCCATGGCGCTTTGGTCCCCCGCGCGAATGCGGGCGATTAAGGCCGCGTCGTCCTTATGGTTTGGCGCTTGCGTGCCGCTCACGCGCATTCTCTCGCTTTCATAGGAGTACGTATTCTGAAGCCGATTGGATTGCATTCTGGCCCAGGAAGTTGCCGTTGGGGCCGCAACCCCATCGTAACAAATCTGTTTTTGCACGGCGAGGGATGTTACTATCCTCCGCATGCGCACCAGAA
>DASXIL010000247.1:0-4365 GCA_036497985.1 Candidatus Angelobacter sp.
ACCCTCTGGCGCTCAGGCTCAGGGCCTCAACGACCCCAACGTCGACGTCCTCACCTACTCCAGGGCCAAAGGACTGTTCGCCGGTGCGTCTTTGGGCAGTGCTAATCTCGACACTGACGACGACGCGAATAGGAGCATCTATGGCAAGGACGTCACAGCGACAACGATCGTCCGCGAGGGCGGGGTCACCACCCCGGCCTCCGGAAAACCCCTGATCGCTACCCTCACCAAGTATTCGCCAAAGTACCTTCCGTAACCAGTGACAACAAAAGCCTGAGGCGGAGGGAATATGTCGGCAGACATTCCCTCCGCCTTACTTCTTAAGTCGATAAATAATTCCTCTCAACTGCTCTCGGGATTCACTGCAGCGGCTTCGGTATGCGCTCGTGCCAGTCAGGCCACCCGAAATGGTATACTACGCTTCGGATTGCTCACCGCAACTCACGCTCACCAGCGTCGAGACCCAATGCGGAGGTGGCGAAATTGGCAGACGCACTAGCTTGAGGTGCTAGCGCCGCAAGGCATAGGGGTTCAAGTCCCCTCCTCCGCACCAATCCACACATCTTAAGAGAGTTACAGGGCATCAAACCGGCTGGCCCTTTATTTTACCGCTCGTATGGTAGAGTAGTGTTCCCCCGCGCCGGGCGTGCCGCAGCAATGCTCTTGAAGGAAGCTCTTCGATGAAGATCGAGAAATACCTTCTACTGGTGCTTGTTGTCTTCTTGCTGATTGTCCTCGGCACCTATCTGCACAAAATAATTCGCTGATCCTCGATTGAGTTGTCCACACTAGGAATGATGTTCATCGGCCAGCATTTAGTTCGGAGGGATAAACAGAGATCTGTACCGGGTCCGTATCTGGTTGCACCAACCAGACCGTTCGGTCTTTGTAGTAGTTGATCAGTTCAAGATTTTCAGTTTCGTTCATCTCCCGAGCCCATATGACCCCGGATTTATCGATCTCCGCGGCGTTATAAACCCATTCAATGAGCGGGTTGTGATCGTGAGCATACCTGACGATCACAAGCTGCCTTCCGGGCATTTGTTCCAGATGAGCTTCCATCTGCGCGCGTGCAATACCTGACCGGCTGCCTGGCCCAGACCATCCGGCAAGGCACGTCGGTGCTGGCCATACTGGAAGGTCAAGGTGAAGAGGCTCAGCATACAGCCGTAGTCCAGCTACCAGAACGCAGAGCGTCACGGTCAGGCGGGTTAACGTCATGCCAACGGGCTGATCACCCGGACTCCAAAGCCGCAGGTGACGCATGGCTTGCAGCCCAACGGCATAAAACGCTGCCGTGAAGGGAGCGGCGTAGTGGGGAATAAGAAATACCTCCACCAGTTGACCGGCCATCAACACAAGCAAACACAGCAGCAGGAAGCGAATGCGGCGATCAAGAAACACACATCGCAACATGATCAGAGGGATAAGCAGGGAAAAGCCTGCAAAAAACATAATCTTTTCCCATACCTTCTGTAGAGTTAAGAGCAAAAATCCTGGCGCGCTCTGACCGCGTCTGAAGGGGTCGAGTTCAACGCTGCTATAAAATTCCTGAATTATTTTGTGACGATAGACTGGCTGAGGTCGTTGCGGTTGCCAGATAAAATACGGCGCCATCGCATACTCAGAGCGGTCTACCGTGTAGGGCAGCGTAAGCGGGCTTCCAAACACGCGGTAGTTGTAATAACCCATCCACGTGCCTGCTGCTACGATTAAAGCCAAAGGGATGGCAGAACGGCGAACCAGCACACTCATAGTCGGCCGATTGACTCCGAAGAAAATCCACCGCCCTAGAATAAATGCCACAGGCAAGCAAAGAAGCGCGCCTTCAAACGGTCGACAGGTGCCAACAAGTATGACGCCGAATGCCATTAGCAGGCCATCGCGAAGCCGCACTGCTTTCATAAATCGCGGAAGTGCTCCGAGCACAAGCGCTCCGCCGAGAGCCGCAAGAGAACCGGCACCTGTATAGGTATCGATCCAATAGCTAAACAGTCCCAACCGCAGGATTGCCAGGACTCCACCTAGCAGCGCCCAGGTTGGCGGCAGCCAGGCCTGCAGCATCCAGCAGATGGCGGCGCACATCAGTGCAGTTGTCAGCAGAATGCCGTACCAGGGTTGTCCGGTCAGTACCTTACTAGCAGCAAGTATCAACCCCTGCGTGGGAAAGTACATTGACATATAGGTCGGCTTCATCGTGATGTGCACGCTTTCCAAATGCGGCCACATCGCGGGCGTGGGGTTGGTTAATCTTCCAGCGGCAAAGGTATCCGCTTCAAGAAGAAAACTGAAATCATCATGAATGACTGGGTGCGGAATGGGATTTAAAGGAAGGATCGCGAGCCGCAACAGGAGCGCAGCAAAACCAACAACGGCAACCGACAGACCCTTTCTCCGCGCTAGTCTGCCGAACGCGTGTTCGATGCGAGTGAACCAGCCGGAGCCGAACCTGGGCCAGCAGAACGCCGCTCCAAACGCAATCGCGGTCAGGCCGCCTTCGATCAGCGGCAGCGAAGTAAGGTGTTCCGGGGCCGAAGGTACAACCATATCCGAACTTTTGCCTCACTTGTGTTTTGGGTACCGCGAGGTCTGGTAGATCACGGTCGATGCGCGACGGCAAGTCTCGAGGACAAAGCAATGGAGAGATACGCCAGAGTCATACCCGGATAGCGTATCTCCCTCAGAAGCCACCAATGACAGAAGAGCGGTTTGTATGATGCTCTGCCCTCTCTTCAGCGGAATCCTAGGTAACTGCCGCAGTAAGTTTGGTGCCGATGGCGCCAAATGCACTATTGATGTCGGCAGCCAGAGTGCTCATGCCGGCTGTTGCGGCGAAGGCAATCAGCGCTACGACCAGGGCGTATTCAATCAGATCCTGACCGCTCTCGTCTTTCAGGAGCTGCAGTTTGACGGAAAGCAACAACAATTTATCCTTCATTTCAGTCTCCTCCCTTTTCTCTCAGTGGTTTATGTCCAACAAGAACTCTTCTCCAAGACCACACCTTGTCCCTGGCGAATTTCTCAGGCAAATGCTACGTCAGGGACGAAGTGAGCTTGGAACCCATGTGGCCGAATGCACTGTTGATGTCGGAAGCAAAAGTACTCATGCCGGCGATCCCTGCAAAGGCAATAAACGCTACCACGAAACCGTATTCGACCAGATCCTGACCGCTTTCGTCTTTCAGGATCTGAAGTTTCACGGAAAGTAATAACAATCTATCCTTCATCAGTCTTCTCCCCCATAAGGTGATTCTCCGCTGCCGGTTGGTTTGCGAACCCACTCTTCTGTCATTGGTGTCTTCCTTGAGGGGAATACTAGGTGATCGACGCAGTAAGCTTGCTACCAATCTTGCCAAATGCGCTGTTGATGTCGCCAGCCAGAGTGCTCATGCCGGCTGTTGCGGCAAAGGCAATCAAAGCTACTACCAGGGCGTATTCAATCAGATCCTGACCGCTCTCGTCTTTCAGGAGCTGCAGTTTCACGGAAAGCAACAACAATTTATCTTTCATTTCAGTCTTCTCCCATTAGGGTGATTTATTTCCAGCACAGGCTGGTTTGCAATAGTAGTCGCAAGTGAATGGCCACTCCACCGGACGACTCATATTTCTGCAAATAAATCAGTTAGCTCACTTTTGGGAGACTGCCCTGTGAACAGTTGTATACAGGCTGAACCGACAGGTAAATTCGGGGGTATACATGCGCAGAAAAATGCCTTCTCGCCAGCCGCCATAAGTTACCAACGATAGTGCCCTGACAAGATTTCGGGAACATCCTAAGCGCTTGTGAGTTGAGACGGTAGAGCATTGCGCGCTTCCTCCAAATTCTTTCTCTTGTACCACTTGAAGCTTCCCAGGTAGAGCATTAGAGCAGCATAGGGAGCGGCGACAATCAGGTCAAAGAGATAATGCTGCCAGCTGCCGAGTGTGGCGATCACTGTCAAAACAAGATAGGCAAGGCTAAATACCCGCCCCACTTTCCATCGCCACGAAAACCAGACAATTAGAAAGGCAGTTGACGCGTGGACCGAAGGGACGCCATTCGGAGGTGCCGCAATGGCTATAGCGTGGGGAATCATATGGAGGGGAGGGCTAAATGGGAAGTCGTGGAACGCAAAGCGCGGACCGCAAACCGGGATAAGAAGATAGAACGGGACGGCCAAAAATAGATTGAGAATCAAGGTTCGAAGCAACTTGAGCGTTTCTGCCTTCGGGCAACGCCAGAGATAGAAGCCAAAAACTACAACAACGACGCAGGTCAAAGCTCCATACCCAATTTCAGCAAGTATCAGGAGCCAAAGATGCCGTTGGACAAATTGACCAAGGAGAAAACTCGGCTGAAAACCGAGCACGCCATCGATCCTGAAG
>DASXIL010000248.1:0-6959 GCA_036497985.1 Candidatus Angelobacter sp.
TCATTACGTTTATCGTTCAGGCGTTTCAAATTCCTTCGGGTTCAATGGAAAATACGTTGCTCGTCGGCGACTTCCTGCTGGTGGATAAGCTGCATTATGCCGGCTTGCCAGGATCGGCTCACCTGCTGCCCTACGGGAAAATCGAGCGAGGGGACATTGTAGTCTTTTATTTTCCTGTCGATGCGTCGCAATTCCTAGTGAAACGCGTGATTGGCATGCCCGGAGATCATATCCGGCTGCGCGACAAAATAGTCTATGTGAACGGCACTCCGCTGCAGGAAAATTACGCGATCCATAAGCAATGGATACCCGATGGATATCGCGACAACTTTCCCAACCAGCGCGGCTATTCCCGGGACATTGATCGCCATTGGCGGTATGAATTATCAAATTACGTGAACGGCGGCGAACTGGTGGTGCCAGCGGACCACTATTTTGTAATGGGCGACAATCGTGATAACAGTCTGGACAGCCGCTACTGGGGATTTGTACCTCGGGCCAACATCGTAGGCAGACCCTTGGTGATCTATCTCTCGGTTCGAGGCTCGGAACCCGGACGCTCCAGTGATAAACTCATTCATTCAGGACAGATACTGGCCCACTTGCTGGACTTGGCGCGTTGGGACCGCATGTTTCGGCTGGTTCGCTGATCACTCCATAACCTGAGCAGGGACCGCTTTTGTTCGTTAAAACCAAAGAGAAAAAACCGGAAAAGAAAAAAGAAAGCCTGCCTGAATCCATTTCTGGAATTGCGGCGGTCCTGGTCTCGGGCCTCTTCATCATTACATTTATGGTGCAGGCCTTTGAAATCCCATCAGAATCCATGGTCAAGACCCTCCTGGTGGGAGACCATGTTTTTGTCGATCGCCTGTCACCAACAGCAAAAGCCGGATATGTGGGGCCATTCATTCCATATCGCGAGATCAAGCATGGCGATATTATTGTTTTCCTTCACCCCAAGGAACCCGGAATGTACGTGGTGAAGCGAATCATTGGAGTCCCTGGAGACCGCATTCACCTGCGCGACGGCAAGGTTTACCGAAATAACGAAGCTCTGAATGAGCCATATGTGATCCATTCGGGACCAGGCTATTCTCCGTATCGCGACCAGTTTCCGGCGGTTCCTCCAGATGGCGATTCGAATGTCAATCCGGAATGGCCCATCGTGATGCGGGAACACTTAAAAGACGGCGATCTGGTGGTTCCACCAGACAGCTATTTTGGCATGGGCGACAATCGCGACGTCAGTCTCGACAGCCGGTTCTGGGGCTTTATCCCCAGAGAAAACATTATCGGGCGGCCGCTGTTTATTTACTGGTCATTCGATACACCGAAAGATCAATACGAGCGCACCTCCATGGCGGACCGTGTTGGCTTCCTGGTTCACGTGGTGACTCATTTTTTTGGAGAAACACGCTGGAGCCGCATGTTCCATCTGGTGCGCTGATCCTAATTCAGGAAAACATCCTTGCCGTTATTTAAAAGAAATCGGGAAAAGCCGGAACGTCCAAAAGAGACATTGCCGGAATCGATTGCCGGAATTGCGTCCGTGCTGGTAGTCGGCCTTTTTATTCTTACCTTTGTCGTCCAGCATTTTGAGATTCCATCACGCTCTATGGAGCAGACGCTGCTTGTAGGCGATCACGTTTTTGTCGATCGCTTGACGCCGCTGAACCGCGGCAAACTAGGCTGGCTTTTGCCGTATCGCGGGATTCATCGCGGAGACACGGCAGTCTTCCTCACTCCGAACCCAGCCGAACAGGGAATGTATCTGGTAAAGCGCATCATTGGCGTGCCGGGCGACCGGCTAAGGCTGCGCAATGGTGTGATCTACCTGAATGGAGTAAGGCAGGCCGAGCCATACGTAGTTCGCAACGGAACTTACGACACGTATCGCGATGAATTTCCAACGGCTCTAAGCTATGGCATTGGCCAGATTTCTCAGGAATGGGCCGCGACTTTGCAGGCCAGTATTCGAGGTGAAGAAGTGGTTATTCCGCCGGACCACTACTTTGCCATGGGCGACAATCGCGATAACAGCCTGGACAGCCGCTATTGGGGCTTTGTTCCCAAAGAAAACATTATTGGGCGTCCGCTGGTTGTCTTCTGGTCCTTCAATGTGCCTGAAGAGAACGGCGAGCCGAAGCCTATTGGCGATCGTGTGGCCGCATTTGTGAATGTCACCGTACACTTTTTTAGTCTCACCCGGTGGAACCGCCTCTTCCATCTGGTGCATTGATCATGACGTCTACCAGAAAAAAAATCGTCGCAGTTGTGCTGGTAGTCCTGGCGCTGTGCATCTTCCTGCCTCCTAACATCAACGGCGCACGATTCAAGAACCGGCTGGCCTCCACTTTGAGCGCCGCGCTGGGCAGGGAGGTCAAGGTTGGGTCGGTCAAATACCGGCTGTTTCCGCGCCCAGGCTTTGATCTCTACGATTTTAAGGTGATGGACGATCCTGCTTTCGGCGCGGAACCTCTCCTGCTTTGCGCCAAGGTGACTGCAGACTTGCGGCTGACTTCTTTGTGGGAAGGCCGGCTGGAAATCGCCAATCTTAAGCTCACCGATGATGTTGCTCCTCCCAGCCTGAACCTGGTTTACGCGCGAGATCATTGGAATTTGGAATCGTTGCTGTTGCGCGTGGAGCAAGTACCAACCGCTCCCACGGCCAAACGCAGCGCGGAGCAGCGCTCCCGCTTTCCGTATATTGAAGCCAGCGGCGGGCGGATCAACGTGAAGCTTGGCCCGGAGAAGAAGCCTTACGCTCTGACCAACACTGACTTCGCATTCTGGCTGGCTGCGGAAGATACATGGCACATACGCCTGGAAGGCCATCCGGTACGCACAGACATGAACTTGAACGATACCGGAACCGTGCGTGTTGAAGGCGACGTCAAACGCTCCGCCAACTTGAGCGATATGCCGGTCAAATTGCAGGTGTCATGGGAAAAGTCGCAGCTGGGGCAGTTTTCCCGTCTGGTGCTGGGGCAAGATAAAGGATGGCGCGGCGCCTTGGACGCTTCTGCTGAGGTTGCCGGTACACTGGCCAATCTGCGCATCAATGCCACTGCTGACCTGGACAGCTTCCGCCGTTTCGATATCAATCGCAACGCCATGCCGCGAGTACGCACACGCTGCCTGGGCGACTACACAAAAGGAATTCTGGGACTGAAATGCGACACACCCTTAGGCACGGGCGGTCTTTTGACAACAGCCCACTTTACGCCCAGCGTACAGAATTACGATCTGTCACTGGTGGCAAATCGGGTGCCACTTTCGTTGTTGGCAGCCCTTGCACGCCAGGCCCGCCGATCACTGCCCGATGACTTCACCGCTAGCGGCGACCTGAATGCAGCTTTTGGGTTCCATTGGCATGCGGGTGTCCATGATTTTCACGGAACGGGAATGAGCACGCCCTTCCTACTACAGTCTTCGGCTGGAGACAAACCGTTTCCAGTAAGCGCAGTGAGGTTCCATATTGGCATGGGCGATACGCCAACTGCGTTGGTGGTGAAAAAGAAAAAATCGAGCGCCCCGGCACAGCCAACGCCGGCAGTTGCTCCCAGCGCAGCTTATGATACGGGCTCGCTTACGGTTGACGCGTTCTCAGTCCAAATGGGCCCCTCAACCACTCTTGAGGTGCAAGGAAGCCTGGATAGCAAAGGTTACTTTGTTAGCGCCAAGGGCATGGTGCCGGTGGAAAGACTCTTGGCGTTCGGCCGTACTACCGGCTTCCATTCACAAATTGCAAATACAACCGCTTCGGCCCTCGTAGATTTGAACGTGAGTGGGCCATGGGCAAACTTTACTGTGCCCAAGCTTCACGGAACAGCGCACCTGCAAAATCTGGCGGCATGGATTCCTGGCGTGAAAGACCGGCTTGTGATGTCAGAAGCCGACGCGCAAATCACCGATACGGAACTGGTGCTCAGCAAAATGAATGGTCAGTTCGAGCACAGTCCCGCTGCTTTTACCGGCTCAGTGAGTAGTCCGCTCGGTTGTACCGGAACTGCGCCCTGCCCCTTGCATTTCGATCTTCATTTGGATTCGCTGGCGGTCTCGGATGTGGCAAACCTGATGGGATTTACGGATAAAGGATGGTCTCTGCCCTTTCTTTCCGGATCAGACAATAAGTTGCCGGACTTTCGCGCCGAAGGCACTTTGGCTGTCGGAGAATTGAACCTGGCCGATATTCCACTGGAAAAGTTTGCTGCACATGTTGAACTGGGCGACCACGTCCTTACCGTAAATCGAGTGACTGCCAAAGTTGGAGGCGGAACTACGCAAGGCGAATGGAAGATCGACTGGAGCGGGAGCCAGCCGCGCTATAGCGGCAGTGGTTCAATGGAAGGTGTTGTGCTGGAACGGGTGAGCCCGCAGAATTCCATCGCCGGCCAGGTAGCGCAATGGATCGCCGGTCGAGCCCAAGTGAGTTATTCAGCCCGTTTTGATGGCAAGACGCCTCAAGAAATGTCCACAAGTGTGGGTGGACGAGTGGAATTTCAGGTGAGTAATGGGACATCGAGAGCGCTGGCGTTGGATTCTGGCAGGCCGCTAAGGTTCAACGGCGCGCAGGGCGCGCTGGAAATCGACAAACAAGCCATAAAAGTCCTGCCAAGCAAATTTAGGGCAGAGAACCGCATCTATCAGTTGAGTGGGACTATATCTCTGGCCAACAAGCAGGCAAAACTCAAGGCGAACACCAGCGGCACCCAGTGGGAAATCACTGGGACATTGGAAAAACCTGAAATTACGCCGCAACCGTTGACCGCGCAGGCGGCTCCCGCGCACGCTAAATGATCTCAAGAATCGTTTTAACAATATTGCTGGTGGCGAGCGTTATTTTTATCGTTCAGCAGGGGCCTGCCTCAGTGCATCCGCTTTCCTCTGGATCCCGGCCGGTTACTTCGAAGCAAGCAGCGCAATCTTCCGCCCAGCCAACTAGCGCTGCGCATACTTCCGGACACCGGCTGGCCGATAGCATGCAAACCAAACTGGACCATATCCAGGAAAATGGCGAGCAAGAACATCCAGACCAGTCGCCCACTGTCATGACCGAGGAAGAGGTCAATGATTACATTGCCGCTGGACGAATCACTTTGCCACAGGGCGTGAAGAAGCTGAAAATGGAAGGGCGCAGCGGAGTTGTGACGGCATTTTTGAATGTTGACTTCGATCAAATCCGGGAGGGACAAAACTCGTCCAACCCCATGCTTTCACTCTTCAGCGGCCAGCATGACGTGCGGGTGGAAGCGGATGCGTCCGGCAGCGGACGAGAAGGGCGCGTACATGTGCGCGAAGTAACCATTGATGGATTCAGCGTCCCGCGAATGGCGCTGGAATATTTTGTCAGTAAATACATTACGCCCAAATACCCCAACGTGGGCATTGATTCCCAGTTCCAGTTGCCTAACAAGATTGATATGGCTGCCGTCGGCTATCACAAGGTCACGGTCACCCAGAAGTAGCTTTAAGCTCTAAACTGAAGCAGCCGGGGAAGCCCGGCTGTTCTATTTGCAGCAGGAAGTGTGCCAGCCCGCTGGAACTTAGCTAAAATGTCTGTCTATGCTTAAACACATGCGCTGGAATGATGTTGAACTGGAACAGTTGAATCCTCTGCTGGATCGCCAGATGATTACAGGCGAAAACCTGATGCTTGCGCGGGTCCTGCTAAAGAAAGGCTGCGTGGTGCCGGAGCACAGCCATTTGAATGAACAGCTTACTTATATTGTGGAAGGCGCGCTGAAATTCTGGATCGATGGCAAGGAGATTATTGTGCGAACGGGCGAAGTGCTCTGCATCCCTCCGCACATGCCGCATAAAGCTGAAGCCATTGAAGACACGGTTGATTTGGACGTGTTCTATCCGCCGCGTCAGGATTGGCTGAACAAGTCAGACGCTTATCTGCGTAACGCTGAGCCGGCTGCCAGCCGCTAACGCCAGGATTCTCGTCCGCCGTCTGACGACGATTCAGCTGAGAAATTATAGGGAGGCTGATTGGAGAAGAACCAGCCTCCCCGGTGGTGGATTAACTGCGTAACGCAGTTCAAGCTGAAAACGGCAACGCGCACCCGAGATCAACGTGGTTTCGCACAGAGATCACTCCCGAGCGCGACAAACCCGTCAATCTTCGTTACGCCGACGCTTCTGGGGGAGGAAAAACTATCCGTGCCAAATGCGCCGCAGTCGTGTTGTGTTGCCGTCTCCTGTCCCTGGTTGATTGCTGCGCCGGTCGAGCGGGCCAGCGCGTGCAATGCTGAGCAGCAGACTATTTCCACACCCGATTAGCGGGATCGAGATGTCGAACCAGAACGCCGCCCGTCCTCAGGGCACACTCCAACCACCACACCACTCCGTGCGCTTAGCCTTCATCCTTGTCACAGCACGGGCTTACACTTCATTACCGGAATATCGCCTTGCTGATAATGCCTTTTTCATTTCAACAGCAACGATTTAAGGGTGGATTAGTGTTTGATTAAAATTTCTCATCCGGTCTTTGCAGAATATGGGTGGAGTGATTCCATGAAGTGGAATGTCAGAGGACGACTAACGTGAGCCGACCCGGAGCTAAGAAATATCCAGTCCGATAGACTTCATCAGTTCTATTCCATTGCTCGTAGTGACCACGCCGGGACGCAGCTGATAGTCGAAGGAAAGCCTGTCATCTTCAAAGCGTTCCTGAAAATGCACATTTCGCATCTGCGCAGGAAAAACTTGTTCCAGTGAAGTGAGAGCAAGATCGTGGGTTGTGACAAGACCGATAGCGCCATTGCGAACCAATGTGCGCAGCACGCCCTCCGTTCCCACGCGTCGATCATGTGAGTTGGTGCCTTGCAAAACTTCATCGAGTAGAAATAGCGTCGGCTCGGTGGAGGAAAGGTCCACCACCTGCCGCAGCCTTTTAATTTCGGCATAGAAATGAGAGATGCCCTTCTGCAGCGAATCAGAGACACGCATGG
>DASXIL010000249.1:0-3844 GCA_036497985.1 Candidatus Angelobacter sp.
CATACGATCCCAAGCCCTCGCATCCTGAAATCAGTCGGGTATTGCTGGATCTTGGTTATCGCAACTCCGATATTTTATTTTATGACTCATTGGTCGTGGTCGAAGGGAGGAGCGACAAAACCATTTTGCCGCTCCTCTTGAAAGCAGCTGGAATATCAACTAGGGCTTTGAATGCAGTTGGATACCCAACAATGGAAGGCGTCCCCGCGGATGCGAGAAGCCTCCAACTCGCCGTCCAGAAGCATGAAAAGCTACTTAAGGCCTTGTCGCAATCCCAGCAGCCACGTGTGTATTTATTTGACGGAGACCGCACGCCGCAAGACATCAAGCTCCTACAGGGAATGCGCGATGCGACGGGGAAGAATGCGGTGCCGATCAAATTTTTGCCGAGGACTGAAATTGAGAATTACTTGCTGGTGCCGGACGCCATCGTCGCCGCCCTCAATGAGGAAGCGAGCTTGTCAGACGTGCAAATACACGTTACAGAAGCATCCGTGCGCGAGAGTGTCGAAGGTTTCCTGAACACAGACGACAAGGATCTCTTTCCTCACGGCAAGGGCACTGAACCATTTAAAACAGTAAAAGCCTCTGTGCTCCTTCAAAGACTTTATGCTTCAGTGGAGAATCTCGTTTATGACAAGGGCAAGAGTGGGGGACTAATCGCAAGCCATCTCAATTCCAAGAACCAGCCAGCACTAGCCGAGTTGCGTGAATTGTTGAAGGACGCTTTTCCAAGTTAGCTGTTATTTAGTCGCATGAATGATGTAAGGCGAGAATCTCACCACCGAGAACGAAGAAACCGGATGTGACGCGCCTACGGCGCTCGAATTCATTTTGCAGTCTACCCACACTTCCGGCTTCGCGTGCGCTCGCCTTCAGTGTGGGCTAACTTGTGGTCGCGCCTCCGGCGCTTAAACTTAGGTAGAGCGAAAGATCGGATTGGCTACCGCAGACAGCAGCGGAGCCGATCCTTCACCGCTCGGTCTTACCAAAGGCTCGACCTCGGGATTCAGGATGGCATATCGAGAGGGGTAGGTAACAGATGGAGCCGAATGCTCCTCGCAATGCACAGAAGATTGTCCCGGGCTAGTGTTGAAGAGCACGGCGTTCAGTCGTCTTCAGGTGTACGTGTCAACACTTCCTCTGGACGCATCGGTCACGAGGATCAAGACACAGATAAATGGGCATCAGCGCAAAACGCCTTTCTCTTGACAAGGGGGGGCGAACAAACGATAAAGTTAATTGTTTCCCTTCCAGCGAGGGGCCGCTAAGCGGTAAGGGATCTTTGACAACTAGCAATCAGCCAGCAGCACTCAGAAAAAACCACTGTTGACCTTTGCGACCCTCTGCCGACCGAACACCTGGAACGAGAAAACAGGGCTGAAATTGAGCCTGATTCGACCGTCGAAAAACGCAAAAAAGGGCTTCGACCGCTCGGTCGACAGTCCTGTCGAATTGGGGTTGGGCTTTTGTTATCAACAAAGGTGCTATGGGGGGTGGGTCTCTGGCTGAAGGACGCAGGCAGAGGGACGCAAAAGAGATCGCCGGAATTGCCAAAATCGGGTAATCGCCGAAATTGATTCCCAACCTAGCCAGATCGGAAAGATCCTTAGAAATGCTCTTGCAGTTCCACAAACTTCTCGACCTGCAACAACTTCAGCCCATCCGGCGCGGGATTCACCGTTTCATGCTCAAGCGCCCACGTGAGGTCATGCGGCACAAAGACGGCGTTGATGCCCGCCGCCAGCGCCGGATTGATGTCTGACCTGGGACTGTTGCCGACCATCCATGTGGTCTGCGGCTCAAACTCATACTTGGCGACGATCTCTTTATAGGCAGACTCGGTCTTTTCCGCGACGATCTCCACGGCGGCAAAGTATTCTTTGATGCCGGAGCGCTCCACCTTGCCTGCCTGCTCGGTGAAATCGCCCTTGGTCATCACCACCATGTGATGACCGCGGCCAGAGAGATAGTTCAGTGTTTCCGGCACGCCTTCAATCAGCTCAATGGGATAGTTTGACACCTTGTGGGCAAAACCCCAGATGAATTCATGCAGCTCCGGCGTGACCGGCTTTTCCGAGAGGCGCTCAAAGCACTTGACCAGTGAGTGAGAAAAGCTGTGCGATCCATAGCCGCGCTCCAGCACGGTCTCTCGCTCGACCTCATACAGAAATTTCCGGACTTCGTCCGGCGAAAGATGCTGATGGTTCAGCCGCTCGATGAAGTCGGCAATGGCCTGGTCAAAGTAAACGTTGTTTTCCCAGAGCGTATCGTCGGCGTCGATCAGGAGCGTTTGGGGAAGCATCGTGAGTAATGATAAATGGGAACACCTTTAATCGCCGGAATCGCGCGTCATCGCCGAAATCGCCGTAATCGGAAAAACGAACCAAACCTCACCACGGATTTCACAAATCACACGGATGATTGGGGGTTTCACAATCCGACCGTGACTCGCCCCAACGATCCCAAGCCGATCACGTGCGATCACGGCGATGACGCGCGATCCCGGCGATCTTGTAGAATCTTGCCTATGAAAACAGAACGCTGGCTGTTGGCACTGATCTTCGCGATGCTCCTTCCGGGAACGCTATTGGCCCAGGCGGGCAGGCGCGCCGCGCCTCCGCCCAAGACCGCCGATAAGTGTCTTTTGAAAGAGAACGTGAATGAAGATATTGCCGCGCAGGTAAACAAGTTCAAGCTTGTTTCCATGCCTTTCAGCGTGAGCGGCCTCACTGAAAATGAACGCAAGATGGTTTACAAGCTGGTGGAAGCTTCGCAGTTTCTGGAGAGTATTTACTGGCGGCAGAGCGACCCTAAAGGCTTGGAGCTATACAAGCGCCTGCTGGGCTGCAACCAGGTGATGAACCAGAAGATCCGCCGCTTTCTGATGATCAATGGCAGCCGCTATGATCTGCTGGAAAACCAGAAGCCATTCATCGGCAGTGACCCATTCCTTCCCGGACACTCTTTGTATCCCGCCGGCATTACGCGTCAGGAGATTGAAGCTTACGTCGCTAAACATCCGGAAAAGAAAGCCCAGATTTATAGCCCTTTTACTGTGGTTAGACGCCAGGGCGGGGAACTGGTTGGCGTTCCTTATCACGTTGAATACAAGCCATGGCTCACGGGAGCGGCAAAGGCGCTGCGTGAAGCTGCGGCGCTGAGTCCGGACAAGGCCTTCTCCAACTTTCTACAGTTGCGCGCTGAAGCGCTGCTCACTGACGACTACTACAAAAGCGACCTGGCATGGCTCGACCTGGAGAACCCAAAATTCGACATCATCTTTGCTCCGTATGAAACCTATCTGGACGACCTGCTGGGCGTGAAGACTTCTTACGGCGCTGCGGTGATGATCCGCAATCAGGAAGAAAGCGCCAGCCTGGACACCTTTAAGAAATACGTCCAGGACATACAGGACGCGCTGCCCCTGGCGCCGGAAGATCGGCCGTCAATGCAGGGCAAAAGCACGCCCATGGAAGTAATGGACACGCCGTTTCGCGCCGGCGATCTGCGTCACGGATATCAAGCCGTGGCAGACAATCTGCCGAACGATCCGCGCATCCACCAGGAAAAGGGCACCAAGAAAATCTTCTTCAAGAACTATATGGACGCGCGCGTGAATTACGTGGTGCTGCCCATCGGCAAACAGCTCATGCGGGAAGACCAGGCAGCGCTCACCAGCATGGAAGGCTATCTTGCCGTGGTGCTGATGCACGAAATCTGCCACGGACTGGGACCGGCATACGCTCGAACCGCAGCCGGCAAGGCTGATATTCGCGAGTCTATTGGGCCGGTATACGCCGGACTGGAAGAAGCCAAAGCTGATATCGTCGGATTGTTCGCA